>DAOMFH010000421.1:0-2194 GCA_035429705.1 Actinomycetota bacterium | reverse complement strand
AACTCCTCTTCTGCTCTCGCCAATGGTAACGGCAGGTCGCAATCGAGCCTGCGGTCACAGGCAGCGGTTGCGCGCGTCACGCCTCAACAGCGGAGGTCCACGTGCGCTGAGCACAGAATTGCTCGGGTTCGAGTCCCAAGGTCTGGCGGTCAGAGTCGCAGGCAAGAGAGGTGCGGCCTGCGATGGGTTGTCCTCAGCCTGGTTTCGGGTCTCGGTTGTTTGTCGTACCCCTGTTCTAGCGTGTTGGTGTGGATGTTCATCAGGCATGGGAACTGCTGCAGACCGCCGGGGCCGACCCGCTGGCGGTCGCGCGGGCCTGTGAGACGGTCAAAGCGTTCGCCGACGCCCGCCAGCTGGACGCCATCAGCCAGGTGTGCCAGGAGGACCCGCCGGTACTGGACCCCACCGGCCAGTTGTGTGACCCGGCCCCGGCCGAGATCGCCTGCGCCCTGCACTGGACCCCGGCGGCAGCCGGTCAGCGGGTGGACCTGGCCATCGACTTGTCCGAGAACCTGCCGCAAGTCCTGGCCGCGCTACGCGACGGGCTGATCGATGTGGCCAAAGCCCGCCAGATCGCGCTGGGCACCTGCGAACTGGACCCCGACGACCGGGCCGGTCTGGCAGCCGCCGCCTGCGAGTACGCCGCCGGGCACACCAGCGGGCAGCTGCGCGCCTGGCTGGCCCGGCAGATCGCCGCGATCGACTCCGAGGCCGCCGCCCGCCGCCGGGCCAAAGCCCGCAAACAACGCCGGGTGTGGGTGCAACCCGAAACCGACGGGATGGCCACCCTGGGGGCGTACCTGACCGCCGAGGAGGCGCAGGCCTGCCTGGCGTCGCTGAAAGCCGCCGCGGCCAACCATGAAGGCGGTGTGGATGCCGCCCGGGCGGATCTGCTGGTCGAACGGATCACCGGGATCGCCCCGGGGGTGCCGGTGCCGGTGCAGGTGATCATCACCGCCGACGGGCCGGAACTGGCCGGGCACGGCCCGATCAGCCACGAGCACGCCGACCGGCTGGGCGCCAAGCCCACCAAGCCCGAGCACACCGCCCGGCCGCGCCCCGAGCCCACCGACCAGCCGCGTCCCGAGCCCACCGACCAGCCGCGCCCCGAGTACACCGAGGCCACCGTGCTGCACCCCCCGGGCCCCTCGCCGCACTACCGGCCCAGCCCCGCCCTGGACCGCTACGTCAGGGCCCGCGACCGGCACTGCCGGTTCCCCGGCTGCCGGCGCCCAGCGGTCAACTGCGACATCGACCACCTGGTCCCGTGGCCGAACGGGCCGACCAGCCACACCAACACCGCCGCGCTGTGTAGGCGACATCATCGGATCAAGACCCACACCAACTGGCAGGTCAAAGCCCTGCCCGGCAACACCCTGCAATGGACCAGCCCCCGCGGACATACCTACCTGACCACCCTGCACGACCCATAACCCCCAGCCGGGACACACCCCGGCAGCAGCACCCACACACCCGCACCCGCGGGTGCACTCAAGCACGCCCGCCAGCCAACCGGCAGATACCTGTTCGGACTGGGTGGCTGCGGGCGCCCTCAGCGATTACCGTTGCGCCATGCCCACAGCGACCCAGACGTTCGACAGCCACTCCCCCGCCGACGGCCGCATCATCGGCACCTTCCCTGCGATGGACGAAGCGGCCGTGCAGGAAGCCGTCGACCGGGCGCGGATCGCCGCCAACTGGTGGGCGGGCCTGGGCTTCGCCGAACGTCGCCGCCGGTTGCTGCGGTTCAAGGCCGTTATGGCGCGCCGCTCGCAGGAACTGGCGGAACTAGTTCATGCGGAGAACGGCAAGCCCACGGATGACGCCCTGCTGGAGATCATCCTCTCGGTGGAGCACACCAGTTGGGCCGCGCTGAACGCCGAGAAGGTGCTCAAGCGGCGCGCGGTGCGTCCGGGACTGCTAACGCTGAACCATGCCGCTCATGTGGCCTATCAGCCACTTGGCGTGGTGGGAGTGATCGGCCCATGGAACTACCCGGTCTTCACCCCGATCGGGTCCATCGCCTACGCACTGGCCGCCGGGAACGCCGTGGTGTTCAAGCCGTCGGAGTTCACCCCCGCGATCGGCAAATGGCTGATCGAGGCCATCTCGGAGGTGATTCCGGAACAGCCCGTGGCGCAGTTGATCACCGGGCTCGGACCGACCGGTGCCGCGCTGTGCGCCAGCGGGGTGG
>DAOMFH010000420.1:0-2199 GCA_035429705.1 Actinomycetota bacterium | reverse complement strand
GGGCCGTTGCGGGCACCGACCGGCCGGCACCACGCCCCCGCTCGGCGAGACTGCGTCCCAAGCCGAAGCGCCATCAATGGCCGGCTCATGGATGCACCTTGCGCGGCGCCGGTGAGCAACAACAACGGCACGACCCCGCAAAGCCCCCGCGACCCCTACCGGACCGCACCCACCGCCGCGAGGGTTGCAACTGGGTTGTCCCCGGCCCACAAGGGTTCGCGAAGCGGGGGTGTCTGTAGCGAGGCGCCGCTGGAAACCCCGATGCCGCATGTCGCAGGGCGGAAGTAGGGTCACCCCATGGATTACGCCATCGAGGCGCAGGGTCTCGTCAAGGTCTACCCCGCCCGGCGTGGCACCGCTGAGGTTCGGGCGCTGGACGGGGTGGATCTGCGCGTCCCGCGGGGAACGGTGCTCGGACTGCTCGGCCCCAACGGCGCGGGCAAGACCACAGCGGTGCGCATCCTCACTACGCTGCTGCGCCCGGACTCGGGCTCGGCCCGGGTGGCGGGGTACGACGTGGCGACCGAGCCGCAACAGGTCCGGCGCTCGATCGGCCTGTCCGGGCAGTACGCGGCCGTCGACGAGATCCTGACCGGTTGGGAGAACCTGTACATGTTCGCCAGGCTCTACCGGCTGTCCAGGGCGCAGGCCAGGGCCCGGGCCGATCAGTTGCTGGCCCAGTTCTCGCTGACCGAAGCCGCGGACCGCACGATCAAGACGTACTCCGGGGGGATGCGCCGTCGGCTAGACCTGGCCGCCGCGCTGATCGGCCGGCCGGACCTGCTGTTCCTGGACGAGCCCACGACCGGTCTGGACCCCCGCAGCCGCCTGGGAATGTGGGAGGTCATCCGCGGACTGGTACGCGAGGGCACCACCCTGCTACTCACCACTCAGTACCTCGAGGAGGCGGATGCGCTGGCCGACACCATCGCGGTGGTCGACACCGGGCGGATCATCGCGCAGGGCACGGCTGACGAGTTGAAGGCGAAGGTCGGTGGCGAGCGCATCGAGGTGGTGGTCCGGAACCCCACCGACGCCGCCCGGGCCCGCGACCTGCTGCACGGCTTCTCCGGAGGCGATGTCGAACTCGACGAGCACACCCGGCGGCTGACCGCGGCCTCCAGCGGAGGTGCCCGACAGCTCGTGGCCGTGGTGCAGGCGATCGGCGACGCCGGTATCGCCATCGACGACGTCACCCTGCGCCGGCCCACCCTGGACGACGTGTTCCTGTCCCTGACCGGTCACCATTCCGCTGCTGATGAGGAAGGGAGACCGTAGTGAGCGCGCTGCAGTCAGGGCCCGTGTCCGACGCACTGGTCATCACATGGCGCAACTTGAAGCGCATTCCCCGGATCCCCGAACTGGCGGTCTTCGCGGTCCTCCAGTCGATCATGTTCGTTCTGCTGTTCGCGTATGTCTTCGGCGGCGCGATCGAGATGCCGGGCGGGGGTGACTACAAGGAGTTCCTGATGCCGGGGATCTTCGCCCAGACGATCGCGTTCGCCTCCGCGACCACCGCGATCGGCATGGCCGATGACATGGGCAAGGGCCTGGTCGACCGGTTCCGTTCCCTGCCGATGGCGCGTTCGGCGGTCCTGTCCGGACGTACGGTGGCGGACACCATCTATCAGGCGGGCATCCTATTCGTGCTCATGGCCGCAGGCCTGGCCGTCGGCTGGCGGGTGCACACCGACCTGGCGCAGTTTCTTCTGGCGGTCCTGCTGTTGCTGGCGTTCGCACACGTGATGGCTTGGTTGGGCATATGGATCGGCCTGACGGCGCCGAACACCGAGGTCGCGCAGCAGTTGATCTTCGTGACGATCTTCCCGCTGACGTTCGTCTCCAACGTGTTCGTGCCCCCGGCCGCCCTGCCCGCGGTGCTGCAGCCGATCGCGGAGTGGAACCCGGTGAGCACGCTGACTGCCGCGACCCGCGAGTTGTTCGGCAACCCCAACCCCTATGTGGGCGACGGCATCCCAGCGCAGCACCCGGTGCTGGTCACCCTGGCCTGGATGGTGGTCCTGCTGGCGGTGTTCGCACCTCTGGCGATCCGGAAGTACCGTAACGCGAGTCGCTGACCGCAGCCGTCCCTGGGACGCTCCCCTCGAAGTTCCCGGCTGGTAGTGGTTCCAGTTGCTGGATGCCATCCGGCGCGACCGCAGTCGTCAGGATGCGGCCGGATTGGTCACGGATTGCCCC
>DAOMFH010000419.1:0-2200 GCA_035429705.1 Actinomycetota bacterium | reverse complement strand
CGTCACCGGGCTACTCCTGGTACGAGCAGCAGGCGGATCTGCCCATCTCCGATGCGCTGGTGGCCTGGCTTGCCGGTGAAGGCTGAGACAGACTGGCGACATGGTGCAGGTGGTCGAGAACTGGGCGTGGGTCGAGGGGACCATCACCCGAGTGGTACCCAGTCAGCGCGCGGCGGACTGGCTGGATCTGGTCTTCGAGAATCCTGTGGTGTCCGACGTCGAGGGCTACCCGAACCTGGTCGCGGCGGCCCCGCTGCCCCTGCACGTCCGCTGCCCCAGCAGCACGGTGGCCCAGGCGGGACTCGCTGCGGGGCGGACGACCCGGCTGCGAGTCAGGCTCGGTGGGCCAGGTGACCTGCTGGCCGGGCCGATCGAGTCGGGGACCGGTTAGTCACGCAGGCGCAGACCTGGCGCGGGCCCAGCGTCAAGGGGCGAGCGCTACAGCCGGCATCCCCAGAACACCGGTTCCGGTTGCAGCGTGATGCCGAAGCGGCTCTGCACCCGGTCACGGATCTCGCGGGCGAGTCCGAGCAACTGGCGTGTGGTGCCCCCACCCCGGTTGGTCAGGGCCAGGCTGTGCTTGCCCGACACGGCGACCGCGGAGCCGGGCAGGCGGAACCCCTTGTGCACCCCGGACTGCTCGATCAGCCAGGCGGCGCTGGTCTTGAACCGCCCGTCCGGCTGTGGCCAGCCGGGCGCGCCGGCGGGAAGCTGATCGACGATCGGGTTGGTGAAGAACGAGCCGGCACTGCACGTGTCCGGGTCGCCCGGATCGAGCACCATACCCTTGCTCCGGCGTAGACCCAGAACGGTTGCCCGCACCGCCGCCAGCGGGGCCCGCCCTCCGATGGGCACGTCCAGGGCGCGGGCCAGTTCGGCGTACCCGATCGGGGCACTGTTCCCCTCGGGGAGGTCGAAGGCAACCGCCAGCACCACATAGTCGCCCGGACTGCGCTTGAAGATGCTGTCGCGATACCCGAACCGCGCCCGCCCGGCCGGCCAGGTCGTGACCTCGCCGGTGCGCCGGTCCAGCACCCGCAGGCCCGCGATACTCTGCGAGACCTCCTGGCCGTAGGCCCCGACGTTCTGCACCGGCGTCGCACCGACGCTGCCTGGTATCCCGGACAGCGCCTCGAGTCCCGAGCGCCCGGCCGCCACCATCTCGGCCACGAACTGGTCCCACACGGTTCCGGCTTCGACGATGAACTGGTCGCCGTGCTGCTGCCAGCCGGAGGCGGTCACCCGGATCACCGGTTCCCGCACACCCTCGTCGGCCACGACGACGTTGCTTCCGCCACCCAGGATCCGGGCGCCGGGCAACTCGCGCAGGGCCGCGATGAGCCGTGCCTGGGTCGGGGCCTCGTAGACCTGCGCCTCACCACCCAGGCGCAGACTGGTCAGATCGGCCAGGCGCACTCAGGCCACCCGGACGGTCGCCACCGCGTCCTTCACGACATCCACCCCACCTGAGGTGGCGGACAGGGCGACAGTGGCCGTGTCCCCCTCGACCGCGGTCACCGTGGCGCGCAGCGCCAGTTTCGCCCCCCCGGCATCCGGCACGACCACCGGGGCGGAGAAGCGAACCGAGAACGACAGGATGCGCGCCGGATCCCCCAGCCAGCCGACCAGCAACCGGCCGAGTTGGGCCTGTGTGTACATCCCGTGCGCGATGACATCCGGTAGCCCAACAGCCTTCGCGAAGGACTCGTTCCAGTGGATGGGGTTGAAGTCCCCGCTGGCACCCGCGTACATGACCAGGTTGATCCGCTCCACCTTGATCGTCTTCTCCGCGACCACATCGCCCACGTTCATGCGGCCGTCCCCCTGCTCACGATGATGCTGCGCGTGCTGACGACCAGTTCCCCGGACAGCGTCACCACGTCGGCCTGCGTCACCAGATACTCGTTGCTCCCCCGGGTATAGACCTCGGCGATGTGGGACTTGACGACCACCTCGTCGCCGGCCCGCAACGGGCGCTGGTATACGAACGACTGGGCGCCATGCACGACCCGGGCGTAGTCGAGTCCCAACTCGGGGTCGAACATGGCCGCCGCCATCGCCCGGTGGGTGAGGGTGAAGGCGAACGTGGGCGGGGCCGGCAGGTCGGCGTACCCGAGATCCGCCGCCGCGGACAGGTCGTGGAAAACCGGCGAGGTGTCCCCGATCGCGATCGCGAACTCGCGGACCTTCTCCCGGCCGA
>DAOMFH010000418.1:0-2216 GCA_035429705.1 Actinomycetota bacterium | reverse complement strand
CGTTCCCTGCGGGTCAAGGGCATCCTTGATCGCCTTCATCGCCGCGATGGTCTGCTCGCCGCGATCCCGCACGACCGCCCGCGTCTTGAGCCGGCCGATACCGTGTTCGGCGGAAACGGCCCCTCCGAGGCGGACCACGGTGTCCAGCACGTCGTCCTCGCCGGTGTCGAACAGTTGCACATGCAGGGAGCCGTCCGCGACGTGCCCGAAGATCGTGCACGGATGCGCGGCGAACACCGTGGTCGTGAGTTCGTCGAGCCGGTCGAGCGGGACGGCCACGTCGACTTTCTGCACGACTCCCATCTGTTGGGCGACCTCGGCCTGCGACTCCCGCAGATTCCACATCCGGGCCCGATCGGGTCCCTCGGTGGCGACCAGGGCCTCGTCGGGGAGTTCGGCGGTCTCCATCTCGGACTCCAGCAGCAGCGCCCACGGGTGCTCGCCCAGGTCCGGGCCGCCTGCCTGTGCCCAGGCCCGACGATCCACGACTTCAGCGGCCAGCAGTCCCGCCCCTTGCGCATGTGCATGCGCCACGGCCTCGGCCAATGAGTCCACTCCGAAGACCGCCACCACCGGCTCGTCGGCCGGATCGTGCAACTTGAGCCGCACGGCCGTGATCACCGCCAGCGTCCCCTCACTGCCGGTCAGCAGCTGGGCGAGGTCGAAACCGGTGTTGTCCTTGGCCAGGCCGGTCATCCGCCGCACGAGCGTCCCGTCGGCCAGTACGGCCTCAACCCCCTCCACCTGCGAGCGGGTCATGCCATAGCAGCACACCCGGATTCCCCCAGCGTTCGTGGCCACGGTGCCGCCGATCGTCGCGGAGTCCCGGGCAGCCAGATCCACGCCGTAGACCAGGCCCGCGTCGGCGGCCAGCTTGTGCACCTCACCCAGCGTGAGGCCGGCGCCGGCGAGCACACTGCGCCCCTCGACCTCAGCCGGGTTGCGCAGGCGGGTGGTCGACAGCAGGATCACCGGACGGTCCCCCGCCCCGGGCACGGACCCGCCCACCAGTCCGGTGTTCCCCCCCTGCACGTGCACAGCCCGGCCGTTGGCGCCGGCCCACTTCAGCACGGCTGCAACCTCGACGGCGTCGGCCGGCCGGACCACCGCCTCACAGGTGCCGCTGAACCGCCCGGTCCAGTCAGTCTGGTAGCCCTGGCGCACTCCCTCGTCGGTGAGAACGTGATCGGTCCCAACCAGTTCCGCCAGTTCCTTCACTTCAGCAACCTCGACATCCCTCGATCGGCCAGCACCTTGCCCCCCGTCTGGCACTTCGGACAGTACTGGAACGAACTGTCGGCCAGGCGCACCTGTGCGATCGGGGTCCCGCACACATCACACGGCTGCCCGGTTCGGTCGTGGACCCGCAGTCCGGCCCGTTTCTCCGCCTTCATCTTCCCGATCCCGGCTGACGTCGTGCGCAGGGTCGCATCCCTGAGCACCTGCTGCATCGCGGCATGCAGGGCGGCCACCTGGGCCGGGGCCAGGGAGTCCGCCGCGGCGTAGGGGGAAAGCTTGGCCGCGTGCAGGATCTCATCGCTGTACGCGTTGCCGATACCCGCCAGCACGGACTGGTCCCGCAGCAGGGTCTTCAGTTGCCGTTTGCCCGCGCCAGCCAGCAACGCGGCCAGATCATCGGGACTCAGCGAGAGCGCCTCAGGGCCGAGGCGGGTGATGCCGGGCACCTGCGTGAGCTCGTGCACGAGGTGGATCGCGAGCCGCTTCTGAGTTCCGGCCTCGGTGACGTCCAGCACGGTGGCGGCCCCGGCCTCATCCCGCCAGGTCAGCCGCAGCGCCACCGGGCCCTTGCCCGGCCGCAGCGGGGCCAGTCGATCGGAGGTGCGCCAGTGGATCCAGCCTGCCCGGGACAGATGCACGACCAGATCCAGCGGGACACCCTGCGCATCGACCAGGTGCAGCACCAGGAACTTGCCACGGCGCCCGGTGCCGACCAGTGTCGCGTCGGCCAGGTCCGCGAGTGGCGGGTCGTAGGTCTTGAGCGCCGACAGGCTGCCGAGCTCAGCCCGGGAGATCCACTGCCCACGGAACTGCTCATCGATCACGTCGGCCAACGCCTGCACCTCGGGCAACTCCGGCATACCCCGATCTTGACCGGAGCCGAGCACGGATGCCAAGGGTCCGCGGACAATCATGGAGCCCTGGCGCGGCCGGGGCCGTTGAGTCGTTGGGGGGTCGCGACTGCTGCGCCGTTGGGG
>DAOMFH010000417.1:0-2243 GCA_035429705.1 Actinomycetota bacterium | reverse complement strand
TGTTTGAGCCCGGGCGAGGCGAAGAACACGTACGGCACAGGCAACTTCCTGTTGCTGAACACCGGCACCGAGAAGGTGCTGAGCAACAACGGACTCTTGACGACCGTCTGCTACAAGCTCGGGGAGAAGCCGGCCGTCTACGCGCTGGAGGGATCGATCGCGGTCACCGGCAGTCTCATCCAGTGGCTGCGGGACAACCTCGGGCTCATCACCAATGCCGCAGACGTCGAGGCCCTCGCGCGGTCGGTGGAGGACAACGGGGACTGCTACTTCGTACCCGCCTTCAGCGGATTGTTCGCTCCCTACTGGCGCGGCGACGCCCGCGGTGCGATCGTCGGCCTGACCCGCTTCATCAACAAGGGCCACATCGCCCGCGCCGCCCTGGAGGCCGCCGCCTATCAGTCGCGCGAGGTCATCGAGGCGATGGAAGCCGACAGCGGCGTGGCGCTGACCACGCTCAAGGTGGACGGCGGCATGGTCCTCAACGAGTTGCTCATGCAGTTCCAGTCGGACGTCCTGGGGGTCCCGGTGGTGCGGCCCCGCACGATCGAGACCACCGCGCTCGGGGCGGCCTACGCCGCGGGGCTGGCAGTCGGCTTCTGGGAGAGTGAGGATGCCATCCGCAACAACTGGGCCGAGGGTAAGCGCTGGCACCCGCAGATGTCCGAGGACGAGCGCGGGCGGCTGTACGGGCGCTGGCAGCAGGCCGTCACCCGCACCTTCGACTGGGTGCCAACCGGGCAGGGGTGAGTCTCGGCGAGGCCATGGGTCCTGACGGCACGGCCTCGGACCGGCTGCGGCGTGTGGCTGGATCGCGTTCCTCGGGTTCTTCGGACCGCAGGTCGGCGGGCCGCGATCGCCCAGATTGGTCGAACATGTGACGCGGAAGCGGGGGTCGTGGTGTCGGCCTGGGCGTCGAACCGCGCAGTCGCGAGCCCGCGTGTTGGCACGAAGTCATCCGGCCTGGGAGGGGGCGACCGCGCGTGCCGCCAGCGGCGTCCGCCATGCCAGGTATTCCTGGTCACGGCACATGCCGACACTCTCGTACAGGTGCGCGGCCCCGGTCGGGTTCGTGGCATCGCAGTGCAGGGTGGTGGCCTCGAAGTCGGCCTGCCGGTCGCGGTCGAAGGCGTCGTGCAGCAGGAAGCGGGCCACTCCGCGGCCCCGGTACTGGCGGAGTACCGCCAAGGTTTCGACGTAGCCCACCTTGTGGGGCGCGAAGCGTTTGCTGGCGATGCAGGCGGCCACGCACTGCTCCCCGTCGAAGACCAGTCGCATCCTGGCCCGGTCGCTGGTCCCGTTGAGCATGTCCGTGCGGAAGGCCTCGAACGGAAGCGGATGGAAGTCGTAGTGATCCGCGAAGGCCGAGGTGACGACACGGTACAGGTCCGGCCAGTCCTGATCGGTCATGGTCCGCGCCGTCAGACCGGCTGGCGGATCGCCGGGTGACAGCGGCGGGCCTGTGAGGTCGATCCGCATGCGCAGGTACACCCGGTGCTGCTCGTACCCGCGGTCCCGGAACACCTCGAACAGCTCCTGGTCGCCGGCGAAGTTCTCCGACTTCATCCAGTCCGGGCCGGGGACCGCGAGAGCCTGCCCGTAGCGCTCGGTCGCCGCCAGCAGGTTGTGTGCCAGCGGTTCGCGCCCGGTCGCCCCGGGCTGCAGGAAGAGGTCGAGATGCAGCCCCCGGCCGTGTTCGAGGCCGTCGTGGGCCAGCAGTGCGGCCAGCAGTTCGTCGTCCTCCCACACGGCGGCTGTGCCGCGGGTCCCGTGCAGTTCCGGTGAGCGCAGCACACCCAGCACCTCAGGCTCGTTCGCCTCGAAGCGGCCGAAGTAGGCCGACTCCATGTCCGCCACCAGCCTGGTGAGGGCCGGTACGTCCGCCTCCGTGAGCGCTGCCACGCGCATCCGGCTGGGGATACCGGTCAGGCACATCGCGAGGTGGGTCACCGACACAGCGAAACACAGGGGTCGGCCGCGGCGCACCCGGGTTTGTCCGTGTCGACTGATGGCGCTGCACGAATCCATGCGCCCGTCGCACCTGAGTTCCCTTCGACGGGCCGCGGCGCCGGACCTTCGCGCGGGAGCCCCGCAGGGCCGTACCGCAGGGCCGTACCGCCGGGCCGTAACCACCGCCTCGACTGTTGCGCGGTTGTGGGTTGGCCCGCGACTGTTGCGTGGTTGGGGTTGTTGATCACCGCGAACCCCCAACGCTGCAACAGTCGCGGCCCGCCACCTCCCAA
>DAOMFH010000416.1:0-2248 GCA_035429705.1 Actinomycetota bacterium | reverse complement strand
CGGGAGGGGGATCGGCTGATGAGGATCGCGGTGGCGGTGGCAATCGGAGTGGGCGGCAGTCCGGCGGCCGCCCAACCTGCCGCATTCGCAGCTGGCAAGTGGCACAGCGCGTACGCCATCGACGGGCTCACGGCAGCAGTTGGCTTGGGCCCTGTGGGCGGATAGATGGGGATGTCGTGATCGTCCTGTGGTGTCGCTTGCGTGCAGTTGCATCGGCACTGGGCTTTGCCGGCATCCACGCTGTGGAGGGATCTCCGAACTCCATGCGGCTCGGCGACTGCGGGTCAGGATCGCTCCGCAGTGCGGGTGGACGAACAGCCCGGGAGGACACTCTGGAGTGTCTGGATCTAGTTTCGTGGAATGTCGAGGGGGTTCGGTCGTGACTGAGACTTGGGAAGGGCCTGACATCCCCGGGTTGAGCCGGTTCAAGGTGGTGGGCCGGGGTGGGTTCTCGGTGGTCTATCTGGCATGGCAGGACGCGTTGAACCGGCCGGTGGCGGTCAAGGTGTTGCTGGCGGATCTGTCCGACCCGGGGGATGCCCGCAGGTTCCAGCGGGAGCGCGAGGTGTTGGGTCAATTGGGCCAGCTTCCGCACGTGGTGGAGGTGCACGACGCGGGGACCTCCCGGGATGGGCGACCGTACATCATGATGCAGTTCTGCCCGGGTGGGACCCTGGCCGGGCGGCTGGCCTCGGCTGGCCCGGTGCCGGCTGCCGAAGCGGTCGGAATCTTGGTGGATCTGGCCGCGGCGGTGCAGGCCGGGCACGACAAGAAGGTGATCCACCGGGACATCAAGCCGGGCAATGTGCTGATCGATGACAACGGGCAGGTGGTGCTGGCTGATTTCGGGGTGGCGGCCCTGGTCGAGGAGGGGGTGACCCGCACCGGTTCGGCGGTGTTCTCTGGGGCGTACGCGGCGCCGGAGGTGATGGAGTCCAACGATTACGGGGTGGCCTCGGATGTGTATTCACTGGCTGCGACCGGGTACGCGTTGTTGACTGGGCAGGCACCGTTCCATGAGTTCGCCGGTACTCGACGGCTTGTGGCGATAAGCGAGGACCCACCGGCGCCGATCACCACGCCGGGGGTGCCGGCCGGGGTCGCGGCGGTAGTCCTCGCGGCGATGGCCAAGGATCCAGCCGATAGACCAGCCAGCGCAACCCAGTTCGCGCAGCAGTTGCAGCAGGCACTTGCATCGGGCGGCGTGGATGCTGGCTCGGCGGCCGCCGATGACCCGCCCCGTGCCGAGCGCAAACAGTCCCTCGGCCCGCCCGAGCGGCTGTGTCGTTTCTGTGGTGCGACACTGACCGGGTCGGGCAGGTTCTGTCCGATCTGCGGCAAGCCCCAGCGCGACGGTACCTCCGCCTCTGCGGAGTCGGCTCCCACGGTCCGTGCGGCGGAACCCGAGCCGGCCCCGGTGGGGGGTGCGAGCCAGGTCGCGGCCTCGCGGGCCGGTACCCGCCGCGTGGGCCTGTTCGCGCTTGCAGCGGTAGTGGTGCTTGTGGCGGCCGCAGCCGTTTACCTCATCGGACATCGCCCGGCTCCTAGCAGCGCTGGCCGAGGCGCCTTGGGAACACCGGTCCCCAGCGTCACAGTGACCAGACCGCCGGCCATCCACACAGTCACTGCGACCCCCAGTGTCGTCGATACCGTCACTGCTCGTCCGAAGGCGACCAGGACGGTCACGGCGCCGCCGGCTGCTGCCGGACACGCTGTCTGTCAGTACGGCAGTAGCGGCGAGCCGAACTACGACTACCCGTTCGAGGTGATGCTCAGCACAACGATGGCGGATAGTGGGGACCCGCAGGTTCGCGAAGCAGTCGCGTCCATCCAGCAGATCCTGCGCGATGCCGGGTATGAGAACCGGGTCGGTGGACCGGTCTACGTTGACGGGGTGTTCGGACCGGCCACTGCCTTCGCCGTCCGCCAGTTCCAGCGGGACCACGGCTTGATCGTCGACGGGCAGGTCGGCCAAGAGACATGGCAGGTCCTTGCCGGGTATTGCTGAGACACCGACTTCGATCACAGTGTCGTGGTCCGACTGGAACAGGCCATCAGTTGACCTCGTCTCGGGACTTGGCGGAGGATGCTGCGCAGTTCCAGCCTGGTTCTGGACGACCTGGCCGGTCGAGGTGTTCGCCAAGTGGGGGCGTGGTGCCGGCCGGTCGGTGCCCGCCGCCTTGCGACCCGCGCGGCAGACGCCAGGCGCGGCACGGCCCACGCCGCGCCGCCGTGCCGCCGCGAGTGT
>DAOMFH010000415.1:0-2251 GCA_035429705.1 Actinomycetota bacterium | reverse complement strand
GCCGATGTGATCTCGGCGGGTATGAGTTCGGATCTGGAGGTGGCCGTCGCCCACGGTGCGACACACCTTCGAATAGGCACGGCTGTAATGGGTAGTAGGCCGGCGGTCGGGTACCGTCGACCAAAGGGCGACAAGCAGAACGAAGGAGATGCGCAGTGAGCACTTTGCGCCAGAAAGTCGCGGTCTATCTCGGGCTCTCCGAGGAGGACTACGGATTCGAGTACGACGAGCGGGGGGAGCGGGAAGACCGTCGCCCGGCTGCCCGTCCCACGTCGGACATCGCGGTGGAGCAGAGCAGCCCGGCATTTGCCCCGGCGGGGCGACCCCGCCGGATCGAGGCGGCCTACGACGTCGTGCGGATGACCCCGTCGGCGTACTCGGACGTCCGCTCGATAGGGGAGGGCTTCCGTGCAGGAGACGTCATCTCGATGGACCTCTCGGGACTGACCGCGGATGACGCCAAGCGCATGATCGACTTCGCGTCCGGACTGACCTTCGGACTGCAGGGCACGATCGAGCGCGTGGGCGGAAAGGTGTTCCTGCTCACGCCGAAGGGTGTTGAGGTCACCGCCTCCGTGCGGGCCAGCCTCGTCTCCTAGGCTCGGACTTGTGAGTCCGGTCGCCAGTGTCATCGTCAATGTCCTGTGGCTGTACCTGCTCGTCCTGATCGGTCGGCTGGTGGTGGACATCGTCCGCATGCTGGCCCGCGATTGGCAGCCCAAGGGGATCATGCTGATCTTCGCAGAGATCATCTACACGCTGACCGACCCACCGCTTCTGGCCCTGCGTAAGGTGATCCCGCCACTGAGGTTCGGCGGGGTCTCCTTGGACATCGCGTTCTTGGTGCTGTTCATCGGCCTGCAGGTGCTGATCGCCGTGGTGGCGAACTTCTGACCAGGCCGCGGGTTCAGGCTCGCCGCAGCGCGACCCGCAGGTCCGGGTCGGCCAGTTCGAGCGCGGCCGGGGCGGCAGCCTCGACCACCTCCGTGGCCAGGATCTCCGCAGCGATCATCGCGCCGTGCTGCTCGAAGGCCGCCACTACCAGTGGCTCGTCCGACTCCCACAGCACGGTGATCCGGTCGGTGACGTTGAAGCCGGAGTCCTTGCGGGCCTGCTGCAGTGTGCGCACCAGGTCACGGGCGGCCCCCAGCACGAGCAGTTCGTCGGTCAGGTGCAGATCCAGGGCGACCGATTCGCCACCGGCGCTGGCGACCGTCCAGCCCTCCTGCGGCATCTCCGTCACGATCACATCCTCCGCTGTGACGGACAAGGCCTCACCATCAACCTCAACTTCACCTTTAGCATCTCGGATGCTCTGGGCAAGGGAGCGGGGGTCGGCGGCGGTGATCGCGGCCGCTACCGCGGGGGTCCGTTTGCCGAACCGCTTGCCGAGGCTGCGGAAGTTCGGCTTCACGCTCACGTGCACAACGGCTTCGGCATCGGTCAAGGCTGCCAGGGAAACGACGTTGAGTTCCTCGGCCACCTGTGCCTGAGACTGCGCGTCGAGTTGCTCCCACTGCTCAGCAGCCACCAACGCCCGGGACAGCGGTTGGCGGATCTTGATGCCCGACTCCGCGCGGGCGGCCCGGCCCAGTTCCACGAGGCGGCGGACCAGCGCCATCTGCGACTCGAGGCCCGGATCGATCAGGGCCTCATGGACGGCCGGCCAGCTCGCGAGGTGGACGCTGTCGAGATCCTCGGAACGCGCGAACAGATCCTGCCACAGTCGCTCGGTGATGAACGGCGTGAACGGAGCCATGATCCGCGTGATGTCACGCAGGCAGGTGTGCAGGGTCTGCAGTGCTGCCGGGTCGCCATTCCAGAACCGGCGCCGGGAGCGTCGCACGTACCAGTTGGACAGGTCGTCGATGAGTTCGGCGATCAGCCGTCCGGCCGTCTGGGAGTCGAACTGGTCTAGGGCCGAATCCACCTTCTGAACGGTGGTGTTGGTGCGGGACAGCGCCCAGCGGTCCATGACCGTGGGTTCGCCGCCGTCCTCCTGGTTCGGCCGCCAGTCCGACAGGCCGCCGTAGAGCGACTGGAACGAGGCAGTGCTCCACAAGGTGGACAGGACCTTGCTGACGACCTCCTGCATCGCGTCCGCGCTGACCCGGCGCGCCTGCCAGGGCGACCCGGAGGCCAGCATGAACCAGCGCAGCGCATCGGCGCCGTGGGCGTCCATAAGGGGGATCGGCTCGAGCACGTTGCCGAGGTGCTTGCTCATCTTGCGGCCCTCGGCGTCCAGGATGTG
>DAOMFH010000414.1:0-2281 GCA_035429705.1 Actinomycetota bacterium | reverse complement strand
GCGATGAAGGCGATCAAGGATGCCCTTGACCCGCAGGGAACGCTCAACCCCGGGGTCCTGTTCTCGGCAGTTCCCTGATGCCAACCGTGCGGGCACCCCGAAAGCCGTGTGACCAGCCGTTGGTGATCGCCCATCGGGGTTCCACCGCGTCGCATCCGGAACACACGCTGGCCGCCTACCAGCGGGCGATCGAGGAGGGCGCAGACCTGCTCGAGTGTGACGTACGGCTGACCGCCGACGGGCACCTGGTGTGCGTGCACGACCGCCGGATCGACCGCACCTCCGACGGCCGGGGGGTGGTCTCGGCCAAGACCTTGGCCCAGTTGCGGCGCTGGGACTTCGGCACCGGGTCGGACTCGGTGCTGCGACTCGAGGAACTCGTGGAGCTGGTTCTCGGCACCGATCGCCCCGTGGGCCTGGCGATCGAGACGAAGCATCCGAACCGCTACGCCGGCCTGGTGGAGCAGCGGGCGCTGGAGACCGTGCGACAGTTCGGCCTGCTGCCCTCCCGGTTCGAGACCGACAGCCGGGTGTACCTCATGTCCTTCGCCGAACTCGCGCTGCGGCGCTGGCGGGAACTTGCGCCCGGGGCGCCGAGCGTGTTCCTCATGGAACGGATCCCCCTGCGCTGCCGCAAGGGGTGGCTACCGTTCGCGGCCCGCGCCGCCGGGCCCTCGGTGGAGATTCTGCGCCAGGATCCCGGGTACGTCAGCAGGGTGCACCGGGCCGGGGGCCGGGTGTTCGTGTGGACCGTCGACGAGGTGGCCGACATCGAACTGTGCCGGGAACTGGGAGTCGACGCGATGATCACCAATCGTCCGGGGCTGCTGCGAACCCACCTCGGCTGACCGCTCAGTTGCGGATTCCGTGGACTGCTGGCCTATCTTCGACGGTTAGCAGGCGCAGCGACTCGGAATCGCCGCTGTTTGGCTATGTGACCGCCGACACATTCGCGGTGAAGGTACTTGCCTGCCGCGCCCAGCCCTGCTAGTTTCGTAGTTGTTCGGACGTCGCTGTCTCCCCCGTCGGTGGCGTCCGAACTCTTTTGTTCGGGGCGAAAGCTCCTTCCTCGATCCGTGAGTGCGCCGCGATCCGGTTCAGCACCGGCGAATACCCTCGGTATGTGACACGCATCGGATACCTCGGACCGGCGGGGACTTTCACGCAGGCCGCACTGGACGAACTGCTTCGGGCCCAGCAGCGAACGGCGACCACGGTGGCGTTCGGATCGGTCACATCGGCGCTGCAGGCGGTGCGCGACGGCGAGGTGCAAGCGGTGCTGGTGCCGATTGAGAACTCGGTGGAGGGCTCGGTGCCGGCCACGCTGGACGAGTTGGCCAGCGGCGAACCGTTGATGATCGCCGCTGAGATCACGCTGCCGGTCCAGTTCCACCTGTGGGTCAGGCCGGGAACGGCACTGGCGGACGTCAAGCGGGTCACCACCCATCCGCATGCTCAGGCTCAGTGCCGGGGCTGGCTGCACAGGGTGATGCCGCACGCGGAGGTGGTACCCGCGATGTCCACGGCCGGTGCCGCCGCAGCGGTGGCCGACGAGCTCCTGTTCGACGCTGCGATCGCCGCCCCGTGGGCGGGTGGGCCGCTGGGGCTGGTGGCAGCCGCCGAGGACATCGCGGACAACCTGGATGCCAAGACCCGGTTCGTACTGGTGGAGCCGCACGGCCGGCCGCCCGAGCCGACCGGCGCTGACAAGACGACCCTGGTCCTGTTCATGCGGGAGGACCATCCCGGCGCACTGCTGGAGATCCTCACGGAGTTCTCGGTGCGTGGGGTCAACCTGACCAGGATCGAGTCGCGGCCGACGAAGAAGGCGATGGGCGACTACTTCTTCACCGTGGACTGCGAGGGACACGTGTCCGACGCGCGAGTCGGAGAGGCACTGGCCGGTCTGCACCGGCTGTGTGCGCACGTCAGATTCCTCGGTTCCTACGCCCGCCATGACGGTAAGGCACCGGCGATTCGTCCTGGGACCACCAACGAGGCCTTCGCGGAGTCGGCGACCTGGCTCGACGCGATCCGCGGGGAATAGCCGGGGTCACACGACCCCGGTCGTCGGGGTGGCGGTTGCGGGGTCAGCGGCGCGTCGGCGAGTAGCGGCCTGGTCAACGGCGTCGCGCAGTGTTCGCGGCGTAGCGAGTGCAACGCCCCCGGATCCGGCCGTGGCCGGCGAGCACTGTGTTTTCGACTCCTGTGTCTTCGACCCCCGCGTCTTCGACTCCCGGGGTGGGGGTATCCGTGAGCCAACGCTGCATCCGTGAGCGGG
>DAOMFH010000413.1:0-2298 GCA_035429705.1 Actinomycetota bacterium | reverse complement strand
GAGCCGTACACGGAGGAGCCATGGACCGAGGAGCCGTACACCGAGGAGCCATGGACCGAGCAGCCCTACCCCGACGACACCGGCATGTACGACGACTCGGTGGGCTGACACGCCGCGACTGTGGGAGCGCTCGGGCCTTGCCGGACCGGCCGCCCGGACCGATCGCTGGAACTGGAGATCCTGACCTTCGCAGGCGGGTTGTCTCCTAAGGAAGCACTGACCCCTTGCCGCGCAGATGGCCCGCCCCAAGGGGGCAGTGACGCGGCAACCGGCCATCACCCGCGACGGACGGCTCGTGCGCCCCGAATGACCGGCGGCTCCACCGCGATCTGAGGTTCCTGATCGGGCTGGGATGCGGCCGCCACCGGACGGCGGGCCTGAGAGCAGTGCATGCGCGGGAGTCCGCTGCCCCGCTACAGCTCCACGGTCCCGGTTATGGCGGTCACCACCCGACCACCCACCCACACCGTGCCGTCGGCGTCCCGGGACAGCAGCACGCGACCGTCCCGGCCGATCGCGCTGCCCTGCCGGGCGGTGTACGGGAACCCCAGGTAGCCGGCTGCGACCAGCCAGGGCGCAAGAGACGCGTTGAGACTGCCAGTGACCGGATCCTCCACCGTCACACCGCCGGCGTCGAAGAAGGCTCGCACCTCCAAATCTGCCGGTCCCCCGGTGTCGTGGAGTGCGGCCGCGCCGAGGAAGTATCCACCCAGCTGACCGGGCGTGAGACCGAGCAGCGTGTCCACCGAGTCGAGCAGGACCGCCACCCAGCCGGGACCGTTGTCGACCCATTGAGCGGCCAGCACCTGGGTGTACCGCACCCCGAGGATGTCCCGGATCGTGGCCAGTTCCCCTGCTTCCACGTCACCGCCCCGTATCAACGGCGGCGCGGCGAAGGCCAGCGTGTCCGGCGTGCGGCGCACCCGGACCAGGCCGGCGGCGCACTCCTGCACGACCTCGTCGGCATCCTCGCCGGATGACCGCAGCCAGGCGTGGCAGGTCCCGAGCGTCGGATGCCCGGCGAACGGCAACTCCCCCACCGGGGTGAATATGCGCACCCGGTAGTCCGCGGTGCGACGCGTGGCCGGCAGCACGAACGTCGTCTCGCTCAGATTCGTCCAGCGCGCGAAGCGCTGCATCTGCGCCGCGGTGAGCCCCTGCGCATCGAGCACGACCGCCACCGGATTGCCGCGGTAGTCCGCGGAGAACACGTCCACCTGCTCGAAGGGCCGCCGCACCCCCTCACTGTGCCAGAGGGGGCCAGGTGCATGAAAGCACTCTCATCTGGCTTTCATACGCCTCTCATAGCCTGCTGTTGTGATGAGAACGTGCCACCGAGGAGAGGAACCAACATGAAGAGGATCGCCGCGATCACCGCAGCCACAGCAGTCGCCGCGGGCGGTGTCGCCCTGACCATCGCCCCCGCACAGGCCGACAGTGGTATCGAACGCCACAAGACGGTCCGGTGCGCGGGCAACACCCTGGCGAAACTGGAGCTGGAGAAGGAGCACGGCCGGATCGACATCGACTTCGAGCTGGATCACGCTGTTCCCAACCAGGCGTGGAAGGTGCGCATCAAGCACAACGGCAAGCGGGTCCTGCGCACGACAAGGGTCACCGACTACGAAGGCGAACTCGACGTCTCCCGCAAGGTCCCGGACCGCCGCGGCACGGACAAGATCGTCGCGCGCGCCAAGAACAGCGCCGGTCAGGTCTGCCGTGTCACCCTCAAGATCTGACTTGTGGCCACTGGCCGCAGCGGCCCTTATGGGTGTACTGGCGCTCGGTGGCTGCGGGGCGGGTTCAGATCCCGCAGCCACCAGCACACCTGCGGATCAATGGCCGATCGAGTTGCCGGATACTGCCGGGGCGGCCAGCCCGACCCCGGTGGACACCGGTGACGGCGATGCGGCGATGACCCAGCCCGGCCAGTCCGACCCGGCCGCCGACCTCGATGTCGAGGACCAGGCCGGCGACGGCACGCAAGTGGTCGTGGATTCCGTGGCCACAGGCAGGGAATCCGCCCTGCTGGTGATCACCAGCGCCGAGGGCGAAGTACTGGGGGTGCAGTCTGTCTCGGCGCGCAGCCAACCGGTTTCGGTGCAGTTGCTCAAGCCGGTCACCAGCACACAGGAACTGATCGCCTCGCTGTACCTGGACACCGGCAGCGACCGCTTCTTCGACCCCCAGCGGGATGCCCCCTTGGTGGACGAGGACGGCGAGCCCGTGCGTGAAGATTTCGACTACGTAGTCCAATAGCCAGATGCGGGTACTGCGCGGGTCCACGCGGTTGCGGAT
>DAOMFH010000412.1:0-2306 GCA_035429705.1 Actinomycetota bacterium | reverse complement strand
CAGCCCGCATTGACGAAAGGGTTGCGGGGGAGTTACCCCGCCGCGCTCTCGACCACCTCGTGGCGCGGGAAGAATGCCGTGGCCACACTCTGGATCACGGCCGCAGCCGGCAGTGCCAGGAAGGCGCCGAGGGGGCCGAACAGCGCCCCTCCGGCCAACAGGGCCACCAGAGCGCTCGCCGGTGACAGCGACATGGTCTTCGCCGAGACCCGTGGGCTGATGATGTAGTCCTGGAACGGGATCCACACGGCGAGTACGACCACGAAGATTGCAGCGTCCATCGGATTGCGGGTGACGAGGATGATCAGCGGCAGCGCGGCCGCCACGTAGGTGCCGATCATCGGCAGGAACTGGGATACCAGCCCGTACCAGATGGCCAGCGCCATCGCGTAGGGACAGTCGAGCAGCCAGAGCGCCACACCCACGACCGTCCCGGCCAGCAGCGAGGTCAGGATCCGCGAGTAGAGGTACCCCCCGGTCTTGTAGATCGCGATGTCCCATGCCTGACCGACCACCGACTGTGTGCCCGGGGACAGGAACGAGAGCACGAAGCGGCGGAACGTGTCCTGGTTCGCCAGCAGGAAGAACGTGAACAACAGCACCACGAAGAACTCGAAGAGGCCACCGACGAAAGCACTTGTCACGCTCACCGCGCCGCCGGCGATGTCCGGCAGGTGGCCCTGCAACGCCGACAGGGCCTGCTGCACCTGTTGACTGTTGGAGGCCGTGTCGATGTTCACCCCGAACCTGCTCGCGAAGTCCTTGGCCGTGTTGAGCAGGGTCGGCGCGTCCTGAATGGCCGTGGTGATCTCCCCGACGATCAGCGGGGTCATGGCGATGAGCAGGACCAGAATGCTCACGATGAGCCCGAGCATCACCACCACGGTGGCCAGGCCGCGCTTGAGTCCCTTCCCGACCAGCCAGCCCACCGCGGGAGCCATGGCGAAGTAGAGGAAGGAAGCGATGATGAACCACCACAGGAGGTACCAGACCCGTCCCAGCAGCGTGGTGGTCAGCCAGGCCAGGAGCACGAGCCCGATGGCCACGGTGAAGGCGTGCGCACTCCATGGTGAGAGCCCACGTTTGAACCACGCGCTCATCGGTCCGCTCAGGGCGCCGGGCTCCAGGTTCTGTGGCGGGGTCTTCGTGGTCTTCGGCATTCGACCTCCCGACTCCGGACGCTAGCGCCCGGCGCGTGCCGGCTCGGGGAGGTTGGGGGTGTGTTCAGTCGAAACGCAGGTCGAGGCCGGTGCCCAGGAAGGCCGCGTACTGTTCGGCCGGTCCGGTCACGGCTTTGCGTTGCGCGGCCTTGAGGGTGCCCAAGCCGGTGACGGTGAGCCGCACTGACCTGGCCATCATCTTGCGCTGCCAGGTCCCGATCACGCGCCCGCGTTCCACCACCGTCGGGCGGAACATCCCGTTCATGCCGGGGACGACCCGGCGCAGGTGTTCCGGCTCCATGAACAGCCAGCGGTCCTTGTACCCGAGCATGAACTCGTCGAAGCCCGGCAGGAGAAGCATCTGCGGCGGGTCGGGGGCCTCGCCCGGAACCGTCAACAGGTCCAGGCCCTCCACACTGACCGCGGTCAGGTCCGCACCTGCGATGGCCTTCTTCGAATCCGTGGCCGTGAGTCCCGTCCAGCGCTGGAAGTCCGCGCGGCTCGCCGGACCGTGGCTCTGGAAGTACATGCGTGCCAGTAGTGCCAGTGCCTCGTCCCGGGATGGCGTGCGTGGGTGCTTGGCCCATTCGTCGAGCAGCACGAAGGTCTGTTCGTTGCCCTCGTTCGGCCCGATGCAGGTGACACCGATCTGCGCGGTGTACCAGAGCAGGTGGTAGGCGCGTTGCCCCTCGGTGTCGATGCCGGCGTCTCTGAGCGTCGCGAGGCACTGGGACCGGGTCATGCGGGTGCCGCGCAATTCGTCGCCCAGGACCTCCGCGGCGCGCTCCACGGTCGGCTTGTCGAGCCCGAGGTAGTCCCAGCGGGCCTGCAGGCCGTTCAAAGCGCGACGGCCGGTCAGGTCGAGCATCCAGTGGGCGTTGGCCGGGTGGACGATGTGGATGGTCCCCCGCATGGGCCAGGTGCGCAGGACCGTGCCGGCCGCGAGCGCATCGTCGATCTCCGCTTCGGAGGTGCCCGGCAAGCGCACACCCAGCGACCACTTGCCGCTGCCGAGTTCCTGGGCCTGCAGTGCGCCGCACCAATCGGCGACGTCTGCCGCGCTGCCACCGGGGACGCTGAGCCGCAGGTTGGCCAATCGGGCGGCTATGGCCTCGGTGGTGTCCACGGGGCCATCATGCCCACATC
>DAOMFH010000411.1:0-2310 GCA_035429705.1 Actinomycetota bacterium | reverse complement strand
CCGGGCGTCGCGCTACGACGTTACCCCGCATCAGGGGGCTGTAAAACCTTCTGTGAATTACCTCACGCACATGTGGAGTGGGTCACGGCCCATCGAGCACACGGGGTCCCACGCTGGCCGATTCACGCCGGACACTTGGCCGCAGCAGTGTCCGGAACCCGGCTCATCCGGTCGGCGGGAATCCCCCGGTCGGCCACGGATCATCGCCGGCGACCAGGCGCTCCAGCAACTGGGCCACCCCGTCCTGGTCGGGGCCGGGCAGGATCCGTTCGGTGACTCCGCGCAGCCAGGGATGCCCGGAGGTCACCGTCATCGGCAGGTCGGCCGAGCGCAGCATGGCCTCGTCGTTGGGCATGTCCCCGACCGCGATCACCGTGGTGTGGGGCCACAGTTCATGGCGCACCCGCGCCAGCGCCCCGGCTTTGGTGACCCCGACCGCGCTCATCTCGATCAGGAGGCGGCTGCGCATCGAGTGCGTCGGCTCCACCAAGTGGCCAGCCAGCGCCCGGACTTCCTGCAGCACCTCGTCCGCGTGCCGCCCATCTGCACCCGGCAGGGCGGCGAGCAGTTTCAGGGTGTGCCCCTGCCACTGCTCGGTGTGCATCACGAAGTCCGGGTGCCGGGCCCACAGGATCTGCTGCACCTCCCGAATCACCTCGGCGGAGATCTCATCGACGTGCAGGAGTTCGTCACCCTGCAGCGTCAGGGCCCCATTTGCGCAGATCGTCGTGGGCTGCAGGCCGGTCTCGTCATAAACGTCGCCGAGCCAGCGGGGCGGACGCCCGGTGGCGTACACGATTCCGACGCCTGCTCCCACCGCCTCCTGCAAGGCCCGCCGGGTCCGGTCGGACACGGAGAAGTCACGCCGAAGCAGGGTCCCGTCGAGGTCGGTCGCCACCAGGTAGGTCATCGGGGGACTGGTGTGAGTTCGGTGCGGCCCCCGAGGTGCGGTTGCAGCGCGGCCGGCACGGCCACTGAGCCGTCGGCGCGCTGATGGTTCTCCAGCAGTGCCACGATCGTGCGCGTTATGGCCGTGAGGGTGCCGTTGAGTGTGGCGACCGGTTCGGCACCCCGCTCGGTCCGGCTGCGGATCCGCAGCCGCCGGGACTGGAAGGTTGTGCAGTTGGACGTGGAGGTCAGTTCGCGGTATCGCTGCTGGCTGGGGATCCACGCCTCGCAGTCGAATTTGCGCGCAGCACTGGCACCCAGGTCACCGGTGGCCACGTCGATCACCCGGAACGGAATCTCCAGGGCTTCGAGGAACTCGATCTCGTGGGCGAGCAGGCGTTCGTGCTGCTCCACCGCGTCGTCCGGCGAGCAGAAGACGAACATTTCAACCTTGTCGAACCAGTGCACCCGGAAGATGCCGCGGGTGTCCTTGCCGTGCGAACCGGCCTCCCGCCGGAAGCAGGGGGAGAACCCCGCATACCGCAACGGCAACGAATCGAGGATCTCGTCACTGTGGTAGGCCGCCAGCGGCACTTCCGCGGTCCCCACCAGGTACATGTCGTCGTCGGGCAGGTGGTAGACGTTCTCCGCGGCCTGCCCGAGGAAGCCGGTGCCGTCCATTGCCGGGGCCCGCACCAGCGCCGGGGGGATGACCGGGGTGAAGCCGTTCCTCTGTGCTTGTGCCATCGCGAGGTTGACCAGCGCCAGTTCGAGCAGAGCGCCCTGTCCGGTCAGGTAGTAGAACCGGGATCCCGAGACCTTGGCGCCTCGGCCCATGTCGATCGCGCCGAGCAACTCGCCGATCTCCAGGTGGTCCCGGGGGCTGAAGCCCTCCTGGTCGAAGTCGCGGACGGTTCCCCGCGTCTCGATCAGCCGGAAGTCCTGCTCCCCGCCGATGGGGGCCTCCAGGTCGACGATGTTGGACAGTTGTGCCACGGTCTCCTGCAGTTGAACCTCGGTGCCGCGGACGTCCGCCTCGGCTTCCTTGACAGCCGCAGCCAGTTCCTTGGTGCGGGCGAGCAGGGCCGGCCGGTCCGCTGGTGTCGCTCTCGCGACCTGCCGGCCGAGGTCCTTCTGCTCGGCCCGGAGACGTTCGAACGAGGTGAGCGCCGCCCGGTGGGCGCGGTCGCCGGCCACCGCGGCGTCCACCAGAGCGGGGTCCTCCCCGCGGCGTACCTGGGAGACGCGGACTCGTTCCGGATCGGTGCGGAGGATGTGCAGATCAATCACACGTCGAGGCTATCGAGCCGACGGTTCGGCGGCCCGCCCGAGATGGCTCGCCCGCGCAGTGGGTGGCGGGGGAGTTGGGATTGCCAGTCGGTCCATGGTCTGTGTTCCATGAGCCGCGGTGAAGTCGCCATG
>DAOMFH010000410.1:0-2323 GCA_035429705.1 Actinomycetota bacterium | reverse complement strand
GCGGGGCTGCTGGCCTTCCAGTTGGTGCAGCAGTGGGACACGCCCGCGCCGCTCGGCTGACGTGGGCGAGTACGGTCCACGGGACCACGAACGCTTCGTTCCCGAAGTGCCGTACCCGGGACGCAGCGATTTCGCGCGCGACCGGGCGCGGGTGCTGCACAGTTCGGCGCTGAGACGACTGGCGGCGAAGACACAGGTACTCATGGCGGGGCAGGACGACTTCCCGCGGACCCGGCTGACCCACACGCTGGAGGTGGCGCAGATCAGCCGGGAACTGGGGGCCGCGCTGGGGGCGGACCCGGACATCGTCGACACCGCTGGGCTGGCCCATGATCTGGGCCACCCTCCGTTCGGCCACAACGGGGAAGCCACCCTGGACGCGTTGAGTGCGGGCATCGGCGGGTTCGAGGGCAACGCGCAGAGCCTGCGGGTGCTCACCCGGCTCGAGGCGAAGGTTCTGCGCGACGGCTGCAGTGCCGGGCTCAATCTCACGCGCGCGACGCTGGACGCGGTCATCAAGTACCCCTGGCTGCGGGAGTCCGGCTCGGACAAGTTCAACGCCTATGAAGAGGACCGCGAGATCTTCGAGTGGGTCAGGGCGGAATCCCCGGGGCGCACCCGCTGCTTCGAGGCGCAGGTGATGGACTGGGCCGACGACGTGGCCTACTGCGTGCACGATCTCGAGGACGCGATGGTCTCGAATTCCTTCGCGGCCCAGCACCTGGCCGATCCGGATGTGGTCGAGGACGTGGTGACCGAGGCCAGGCGACAGTACACGCCGGAACTGGACCCGGAGCAGTTGCGGGAGGCGTGCGCCACCATCTGCGGACTCGACTACTGGCCGGACCGATTCGACCACTCGCTGCGCGACCTGGCCGGGCTCAAGCGGATGACCTCCGCGCTGATCCGTCGCTTCTGCAGCGCCGCGCAGGAGGCGACCACCGGGCGCCACGGCACCGGTCGGTTGACCCGCTACCGCGCCGATCTGGTGGTCCCCGTGCACACGATCGCGGAGGTGAGTGTGCTCAAAGCCATCACCTACGTGCACGTGATGCGCGACAACGAACGCCGGTACGCCTGGGAGCGCACGGTCATCGCCGATGTGGTGCAGGGGTTGCTGACGGGACGCCACGATCTGCAAGTCCCCTTCCAGCAAGCCTGGGACGCGACTGACGACCCCGATCAGCGGCTGCGCATCGTGGTGGATCAGGTGGCCTCGCTGACGGACCTGTCGGTGGTGCGGTGGCGCGAGGAGCTGGGCTGAGGTCGGCGTTGCCGCGCCGCGTGGCTCTTGGTGAGGATGTGGACTCTCACGCACCTCTGCGTCACCAGAAGATCCGGTTCTGACTCGCCGGGGTCTTCGTCGTCTGGTGTGGGGGCGTGGGCCGGTGACCGGCGTGCCCGAGGCCGTCGCTGCACTGCCGGGACGAAACGCCAGGCGCCACCCGACCGCGACGCATGGATCGGGTCGGTGGACAACCGGCGTGCGCGCCGCACCTGCGACGTACGATCGGCCTGTGGCCCGAATTCTCCCCGAGGACATCGCCCTGGTCCGGGAGCGGGCTCGCATCGACGAGGTCATCTCCGACCAGGTGACGCTGAAGCCGGCGGGCGGCGGTTCGCTGAAGGGTTTGTGCCCGTTCCATGAAGAGCGCAGCCCGTCGTTCCACGTGACGCCGGCCAAGGGGTTCTACCACTGCTTCGGCTGCCAGGCGGGCGGCGACGTGATCGACTACGTGATGAAGACGGACATGGTGACCTTCGCCGAGGCCGTCGAGAAGCTCGCGTCCCGTTTCGGTGTCACGTTGCGCTACGCCGAGGGGGGTCCGGCCAGGGGTGCCCAGCAGGGCCAGCGGACCCGCCTGATCGAGGCGAACAGCGCCGCCGCGGCGTTCTTCGAGGCTGGCTTGCAGTCCCCGGAGGCGGCCCCGGCCCGGCAGTTCCTGACCGAACGGGGCCTGGTCGCCGACGCCGGCCGGTTCGGGGTGGGTTTCGCCCTCCCCGGGTGGGACAGCCTGCTGAAACATTTGCGCTCACGCGGGTTCACCGACAACGAGATCGTGACCGCGGGGCTGGCCCTGCGCGGGAACCGGGGGCCGTACGACCGGTTCCGCGGCCGGATCATCTGGCCTATCCGTGACCTGTCCGGTGAGGTGATCGGGTTCGGTGCCCGCCGCATCCTGCCCGACGACGAGGGACCCAAGTACCTGAACACCCCCGAGACGCCGGTGTACCACAAGTCCCAGGTCCTGTACGGGGTCGATCTGGCCCGCAAACAGATCGCCCGCAGTCAGCAGGTCGTGATCGTGGAGGGTTACACGGA
>DAOMFH010000409.1:0-2325 GCA_035429705.1 Actinomycetota bacterium | reverse complement strand
GCGAACAGGTCGAGCGGGGCGGTGGGCATCAGCAGAACTCCTTTGTATGCAATTCATGTGATTGTATACAGAGTGTCCGGAGCCTCACAAGCCCGGATCGCCGATCGGGGGACGACGATCGGCCGGTGCCGCTGGGCCGGTGCCGCTGGTGGCTGACAGTGATCAGTGTCGCTGCGGACCCCGTTGGACCGCCCGGTGCCGCTGGCGGACTTCGTCGATCCGGGTGGCCCCGAACACGGCCAGCATGAACAGCACGAAGATCGCGATGTGCGGGCTGATGCTCATTGGGATGGCCTCCTTCCCACCCTTGGTGTCGACTGGTTCCCGGAGGTCCATTAGCGCGCGCGGGAATCTCGGACGGTGACCTGGGCATGGATGTGCCCGGGTGAACAGGCAACGGGCAGCACACGGGTGGGCACAACTTGTCTCTAGCGGTCATCCTGGTGACATGATCACCAGTTTCGAGATAGCCGCCGACAGCGCCGACCATGCCCGGCAGGCGGCGATCGCGCAGGCCCGGGCGCAGGGGTTCACCCGTATCGAGGCCGTCATGACCACCCCGGTCGCAGACCGGTTGTTCCGGGTGCAGATGACTGTGAGCCGGCAGGCAGGGTCCTGACGGCCGTGCATGGGGATCGTTGGAGAAGGGGGCCTGGCCGGGTCCGGTCACGTCTGGTGGCGGCCGGACCCGGCGTCGCCATGACCTCGAGTCAGGACAGGCACACCGCGAATGCGGTGATCGTCTGTGCGGCCCCGGAGATGTTCCGGTAGGTGACGACCCAGCTGTTGCCCGCGGGGACCGAGCGAAGCAGCAGGTTGAGATCGTTTCCGCCCAAGGTGGTGCTGCCACCGCCGCTGAGCAGCTGGGTGCCGGTGGGGCAGGCGACCGCTACCGAGGCAGTGGTGTTGTTGGCGATCCCGGCGCCGTTGCTGACCACCTGGGTCGGTCCCAGCTCCCGGGACTTGACCGCATCCGTGGCCACTTTGGCGCTCGTGACCGCGTTGTCGGCCAGTTTCGGCGTACTGACCGCGTTGTCAGCGATCTTGGCCGTCGTGATCGCGTTGTCGGGCACTGTCTGGGCCAGCAGCACCTCGAGGGTCGGTGCCCGCTGGGTGATCGCCTTGTTCGCCTGCTTGGCGGCGACCTGTCGCACAGTCGACTTGCTGAGCGCCTGAAGGGTGGAATCCGGAGCGTTCGGGGCCGCCGCGGCGGTTCCTCCGACGACCGCCGTGAGTGCGACGAATGAGATCACCAGTGCCGGAGATGGTCGCAGGGTGGAGAACTTGTCGAGCATGTCTGCCTGCCTTTCGCTTACTGCCGCAGCCAGAACGCTGAGGCGGTAAGGCAACCCTTGCCAACGGCTGTCACGGTGTGGTCACCCAAACATCACCGAAGTGTCACGCCCCTGTGTTTCGCGAAAAGGGCCGAATGTCGGATGTCGGCGACGGCTCGACTTAGGGGACACTAACCCCGGCAAGGCAGGCGGTGTGGACGTGGTTCATGTTGGAACGGGAACCTTCCCCGACGATGCCGCCGACCCGGATTTGCGGAGGTTCCTGCCGGCTGTGACGCAGTCGCGGGTTCGGCTGCGATTGCTGGGCGGCTTCGCCGTCGTCGTTGACGGGCAACGGGTGGAACTGCCCCCGGCCGCCGAGCGGTTGGTCGCCTTCCTGGGCCTGATGGGACGGTCGACCCGGTCGCGGGCGGCCGGCACGTTGTGGCCGGACTCGTCGCAGGATCGCGCCGCGGCGTGCCTGCGCACCGCGATCTGGCGGGTGAGCCAGAGCGTCGACGGGCTGGTCAGTGCGAACCGTTCGTGGGTTGAGCTCGACCCTGCCGTCCAGGTCGATGCCCGCCGGTACCTGAGTGCGGCCACCGCGGGTCTGTTCTCGGACAGCCAGACGCCGGCCGCGGACGTTCGTGCCGTCATCGGGTACGACGGGGACCTGCTGCCCGATCGCGATGACGAGTGGATTCTCGCGGAGCGGGAACGGCTGCGGCAGTTGCGGCTGCACCTGCTGGAGGTGGAAGTGGAGCGGCTGTCGACGGCGGGATCGTACGGGCCGGCGCTGGATGCGGCGCTGGCCGCGCTGGCCGCAGATCCACTGCGGGAAAGCGTGCACCGGGCGATCATCGGGATCCACCTTGCGGAGGGCAACCCGGCGCAGGCCCAGCGTGCCTACCTCGCCTGCCGCCAAATGCTGGCCGACGACCTGGGGGTGGAGCCTTCGGACGCGACGATCCGGTTGGTCCGCCCGATATTGCCGTCGCAGGTCCGCCCCGGTCCGAGCCAGTAGCCGCGAATCCGAAGCGCGAGTCATGTC
>DAOMFH010000408.1:0-2333 GCA_035429705.1 Actinomycetota bacterium | reverse complement strand
TCTAGAGGGTAGCCGCGGAGTCATCGACGTCGAAGAGTATGTGCCGGATCACCGTCTGGTCAGTGGAGCCGCACTGCGGGCCGACCACCCAGATCTCCTCGTAGCTGGTGCTGGCCGGATATCGCGTGACCATCACGACGACCTCGGTCCGGTCGTACGACCCGGCGTCCAGGGACAGCACGGACCCGTAGGCGTCGATGGCTCCCTTGCACCTGCGCACGCCCGCTTCGGTGTCGGCGAACGTCCCGGTGGCGGACCTGGCCGGTGCGACTCGCAGGCGCTGCCGCAACTGTTCTCCGAAACCGGACGGATGGTAGATGGCACCAGCCCGGACGACGGGCTCGGGGGAGGCCGGATCAGGCCCGGACGGGGCGATCGCCACCGGCAGCAGCATCGCGACGCCGGCCACGGCTGCGGCGACCAGCAGCCCCCCGAGTCGCCTTCGGTGGGTGTCGGTCAGCGCGACGACCTCGGCCACGGGCTGCGTCGACCCCCCGGCCCGTGGCGGCGGTTCCTGTGCCAGGCGGGCATGGATGGCGGCCCGGACGTCGTCGGGCATCACCGGCGATGGCAGCGCGGACAGCCGCCGCCGCACGTCCTCATCGCTGGTCATGTGTCCGAACCTCTCCGTCTCTCGGGTAGGACGGCACCCGCGGCGTCTGGGTTCCGGACCGGCGTGAGCCGGGTGACGAGCTTCGCGCGTCCCCGCGCGCAGCGACTCTTGACGGTGCCCGGTGGGCAGTCCAGGATGCTGGCCGCCTCTGCCACCGAGTAGCCCTGCACGTCCACGAGCACGATCGCCGCGCGCTGCTCGTCGGGGAGTTCCGCCAGAGCCCGCTCGAGTTCGATCTGGAGTTCCCTGTTGGACATGTCGTCGACGTCGTGGCTGGTTTCGTGCAGGGATTCGATCCAAGTGGTGGTGGGCCTGGTCCGGCGCCGCCGGTGCTGGTCCAGGCAGGCGTTGACGACGATCCGGTGCAGCCAAGTGGTGACGGCGGCCTCCCCCCGGAAGGAGCCGGCCCGGCGGAAGGCCGACACCATCGCGTCCTGCAGGGCGTCGGAAGCGTCGTCGGGGCTCCCGGCGGTGCGCAGGGCCACCGCCCACAGCCGGTCGCGATGCCGCTCGAACAACTCCCCGAACGCCTGCGGATCACCGTCCACATGGGCCTTGAGCAGTACTGCGTCAGACGGATCGGGGGGGCTCATCGATCACCCGCTGCGGACGATGATGGAGCGCACCCCGCCACGATAGCCGCCGTCGACCCAGGGCAGCCGGGTGAACCACACGACTACGTACCGGCCGGTCACCGGTCGGGCGGACCGCAGCAGGATGCGACTGCCGGCACCGGTCACGTCGGCGAAGGTGCGGTAGCGCGCCGGATCAGCCAGGCGCCTGTTCCCGATCAGCACCTGCAGGTTGCTGTTGGCGCCGACGAGCCGCAGATCCACCGAACTGACCGATCTGGGCGCCCCGAGGTCGACCATCAGCCCCACGCCGGGCTTGCCCCCCAGGTACGGGTCGTAGTAGTTGAGGGTGGTCCAGGCGGTGAGCGAATCCCGGTCCGTGGCGAAGCGGACCTGTTCGGGGGACTCCCCGTCCACACCGTAGGGGTCGTAGTCCTCGACCCGCACGATGGGCAGGCGGTGCTCGTCGGCGGACACCGCCGGCACCAGGACCGCCCCCCGGGCACGGGTCTGGGCGGTCACCGGTCCGCCGGTGCGGTTGGCCGCGTCGGCCAGTCCCATGAGCACCGCGACACCCATCAGACCGGCGGTCACCCCGGCGACCAGGATCCGGTGGCGGCGCCTGGTGCGCACCGGCTGGCCGCGCGGCTGCCACATCGCCTCGGCGGCAGCGCGCAGGTCGGCCGCCACGTCGGCGGCGCTGGTGTACCCCCCAGCCCAGCACTTGCCGATGATCTTGCTCAGTCGGTCGGGCACCCCGGCCACGAAGCGACCCGGACGCACCGGCCGGCCGCCCTCCTGCGGGGCCAGCGGCAGGCCCACATCCGCGTCGAAGGGCCAGCGGGCGGTCAGGCAGCAGTACAGCAGCGAACCCAGACCGTGCAGATCGGCGGCCACCGGTTCCAACTCCGGTTCACGCCCGTAGAGGCAGGCGTCCACGCCGTGCCCGCGCATCCGCACCATCCCGTCGGGCAGCAGCATCAGAGACGCCGGCCGCAACCGGCCATGGGTCACGCCCTGGGCGTGTGCGGAGGCCATGGCCCGGGCGGCCTGGGCAACCGTGGCCGCCGCGCTGTGGGCGCTCATCGGCTCGCTGAGGAACTCGGGCAGGGCGATCCCGGGGATCCACTCGGTGATGATCACCAGTT
>DAOMFH010000407.1:0-2334 GCA_035429705.1 Actinomycetota bacterium | reverse complement strand
TCCCCACCATTGTGCCTGCGAGTCCCCGGAATGGGCCCGGGGGACCCCGAATCGTTATGAACAGACGGCGGTTGGACCGCGTGGCCGGTCGATCCGCCCGGCCCGGGAACGCGGCGGCTCCGGTCGACGTCGGACTGTTCATGGCAGAGTGTTCTCCCAGGAGGTGCCATCTTGCGTAGGCGGATGTCCGTGGTGCTGGTGTGCCTGGCCGTGATGGCGGCGGTCACGCCTGCCGCCACCGCGCTGGAGGGGCGGCCCGGGTCCGGGATGCTGGTGATCGGCCACCGGGGAACACCCGTGTACACCACAGAGAGCAGTCAGCTCGCTTACGAGATGGCCAGCAACCTGGGCGCCGATCTGCTCGAAGGCGACGTGGTCATGAGTCAGGACGGCCGGCTGGTGGTCTGTCACGACCTCGACCTCAGTCGCATCACCGACGTCGCAACCAAATTCCCGACCCGGTCGGGAACCCGGGTCTTCAACGGGGTGCCCTACGCCGGTTTCTGGGTGGACGACTTCACCTGGGACGAACTCAGTACGCTCACCAAGCCCAACGGACAGGGCCTGATGACCCTGGACGACCTCATCACGCTGGCCCAGGGCCGAGGTGCCACGCTCTACATGGAGATCAAGACCTCGGGCTACTTCGCGACCCTGCCCACACCGATGGACATCACCGGCACGCTGATCAACCTGCTCAACGCCCGTGGTCAGGCCGGGTACGGGGCTCCGTTCTGGGTGCAGTCCGACAACCCGGAGGATCTGACCCGCATCAAGCAGTCCACCGGGAACCGGACCGTGTTCCTCACGCGAAGCGTCTCGCCGGAGGACGTCGGCCAGTTCCCGGCCTTCCGGCAGTTCGCCGATGTGCTGTCGGTACCGACCACCCGGGCCCGGCGCTTACTGGTGGCCCAGGCGCACGCCGCGGACCTCGGGGTGCATGTCTGGACGCTGCGCGGTAGCCGCGACGCCTACCGGAAGGCCGCCGCGATCGGAGCCGACGGCGTCGTGACCGACTTCCCCGACCTCGGCGTCGATGTCCGCAACGGCCTGCGACAGGCAGCCGGACCGACCGGCTTGACCACAAAGGTGGAGAACGGCAACGCCATCGCCACGTGGAGGTCCACGCCCGGCACGTGGTACGCGGTCAGTTTCGACTTCGGCGATCCGCTGCTGGCACCGACCCTATGGGTGCAGGGTGGTTCTGCGTCCTATCCGATCGCCGACGCGTCGACGGTCGACATCACGGTGTCCAGCTGGAACGGGGTGCGGCTGAGCCAGGACACGTTCAGCAGGGCCGATGTCGTGCCCCGGAACTACGCACACCCCCGGGTGATGACCCGTGTGCGCGGCATCTCCGCGGAGGTCCTGACCAACGGCAGGACCCACATCTCGGGTACTCTGGAGCGGCTACGGGGCAGCAAGTGGGTTCCGCTGCGCAATTCCCGCGGATGGCTGCGCGGACGGGGCGAGGACGTCCAGGAGTTGCGCCGCAACTTCCGGACGGACAAGAAGGGTGCGTTCGCAGTCACCGTGCAAGTGCGCGCGGACATCGTCACCGGATACGTGCCCCAGCGTTCCTGGATGGCCGGGGTGACAGCGACCAAGACACTCAAGGGGTCCAGTTCGGACTGGGTGGAGACCACCGAGGGAGCGGTCCGGGCACCGAAGAAGCGGACCCGCACCCAGACGCTGCAGAAGCAGGACGTCCGCGTCAGCCGCGACTGAGCCGTTCGCGCAGTGAGCACAGCCATGACGGCTGTGTGACGGTTGGCGGCGGACGCACACGTCCCGGGCAGTGCGTGAGCGGGATCAGCCGAGTAGTGGGATGTCCAAGTCGTAGGCCAGGACGATGGCGCGGGCCAGTTCGCCTTCCTGTGCCTGCGTGAGGAAGCCGATGGTGCGCCCCAGCAGGCTGGCGGGAATGGTGAGGACGTTGTCCACTGAGATCGCCCCATCGTGGTCGAGCCCATTGGCAGGTCCGACCGGCACCTCGCTGGACAATCCCTTGATGGTCGACGTGATCGGCGCCACCGTCACTTTCGTCATGGCGGCCCGGGCGGCGTCCCTGGTCAGGACCACGGCTGGTCTGGTCTTGTCCAATCGGACCAGACAGATCTCGCGCACGGGTCACTCCTCGACGTCGATATGGGACGCGGCCCAGGCGACCAGGCTGTCGAGGTCGTCCGCAGTGCCCTTGGCCCGCAGAATGACCGCGTCGCTCTCAGCGGCCTCGCGGCGCATCTCCCGTTCGACCGCCCGCGCGACGACCGCAGCCCGACTGGGCGCGTTGCCGGTAGCCACGGACTGGTCGAGGAAGGCGACCATGTCGTC
>DAOMFH010000406.1:0-2340 GCA_035429705.1 Actinomycetota bacterium | reverse complement strand
CTACGTAGTCCAATAGCCAGATGCGGGTACTGCGCGGGTCCACGCGGTTGCGGATTCTGGGATGGGTCCTGATTCCGGTCCTGGTGTCGCTGGTCATCTCCTGGGTCGGGGCGTGGACTCTTCTCCTTCAGCGAGTCGACGCCCGGGTGGACACCGAGTTGCTCGGCGAAGTCTCGGAACTCCGGTTGCTCGCCGCGCAGGGGGTTGATGAGACCACCGGCGCCGCGTACACCGACGTGCGGGCCCTGCTGGACCAGTACATCCAGCGCAGCATCCCGGACCCCAACGAGACGATGTTCACCGTGATCGACGGCGCGGTGGACAGCCGGAGCATCGACGATCCGCCCGTACGCCTGGACCTCGACGACCGTTTGCTCGCGCAAGTTCGCGACGTCACCTCGGTGACCCTTGGCGACTTGCAGACCCCCGCCGGGGATGTCAGGTGGGTGGCGGTGCCGGTGACCAACTCGGGGCAGCGAGGGGTCCTGGTCGTGGCGATCTTCGCCGACCGGGAGGGTGCGGAAGTGGCGCAGGTGATGGGTCGGTTCGCCGCCATCGCCCTGGCCACGCTGGCACTCGCAGCCGGATTCGGCTGGTTCGTGTCCGGGCGTCTGCTCGCCCCGATGCGCGACATGCGAAGGACTGCGCAGCAGATCACCGAGACCGACCTCTCCGGCCGGATCCCGGTCGACGACGGGAACGGCGATGAGGTCGCCGACCTCGCCCGCACCTTCAACAGCATGCTCGATCGCCTCGCCGACGCCTTCGCGGAGCAACGGGAGTTCATCGACGACGTCGGTCACGAGTTGCGCACGCCGCTGACGATCGTGCAGGGACATCTGGAACTACTCGAGGAAGACCCGCAGCAACGGGCTGCGACCATCGCCTTGGTGCTCGACGAGTTGTCGCGAATGGGCCGCTTGGTCCACGACCTGCAGACGCTCACGAAGTCGAACCAGCCCGGCTTCGTGCGCCCCGAGCCCACCGATCTCGGGGCGCTGCTCGACGAGATCCTGGTCAAGGCCAGCGCTCTGGGCGACCGGCGCTGGGAACTCACTGTTCGCGATGAAGCCACCGTCGCGCTGGATCGTCAGCGCATCACCCAAGCGATGCTGCAGTTGAGCCAGAACGCGGTCCAGCACACCAGCCCCGGCGATCCCATTCACCTCGGCGGGCGGGTCAGCGGTTCACGGGTGGAACTGTTCGTCGAGGACAGCGGCCCGGGCATACCGCCGGCTGACCGGCCCACGGTGGTCGGCCGGTTCACCCGCGGCCGAGATGCCAACGGGGACACGCCGGGAGCCGGACTCGGATTGGCACTGGTGTCGGCGATCACCACAGCGCACCATGGCCACATGACGATCAGCGACTCCCCGCTCGGGGGCGCCGACGTGCGCATAGAACTTCCACGAACCGCGCCTGCCGCGACCGGTGGGGCGCTATGACCCACATCCTGCTCGCGGAGGACTCGCTGCGGATCGCGTCGTTCGTCACCAAAGGACTGCGCGCCAACGGCTACGCCGTCACTCACACCGCCGATGGCAGCGAGGCGTTGCACCTGGCCCAGACCCGCGAGTTCGACCTGTTGATCCTGGACATCGGCCTGCCCGGGCTGGACGGCTTCGCGGTGCTGCGCACACTGCGCGGCACGGGCAACCCGCTGCCGGTACTCATCCTGACCGCCCGCGACTCGGTGGCCGACACGGTGGCCGGGCTGGACAGCGGGGCCGACGACTACATGGCCAAACCGTTCTCCTTCGACGAACTGCTGGCCCGTGTGCGCCGGCGCATCCGCACACCGGCGGACGCGGCCGAGGCTGTGCTGTCCGCCGCCGGGATCCAGTTGGACCTCATGACCCGTCGGGTCAGTGCCGGCGGGTCCGAGCACGAACTGACCGCCCGCGAGTTCGCGATGCTGGAGATGTTCCTGCGCCATCCCGGGCAGGTCTTGTCACGCGAGCAGTTGCTCAACGGGGTGTGGGGATTCGACTACGACCCCGGCAGCAACGTCGTGGACGTGTACGTGCGGTACCTGCGCAAGAAGATCGGAGGCGACGTCATCCAGACGGTTCGCGGCATGGGCTACCGGCTCGGCTAGCCCAGCGGCACCGCGGCCCCCACCTCGACGGATCGCACACACGCGCCGGGCGCGCTGATGTCGAGTGTCCCCTGCTGGGCCGGGCCTACGAAGAAGACCGTCCCCTCCCCTTGCGCCAGGGGGATGTCCAGCCACTGGTCCCCGAGTTGGACACGGGCCAGTGTGGCCTTCTCCGCGGTGTACTGCATCTCGAACGCCGGCCAGTTGGGGTCACGGTTCTCCGGCATCGCCAGGGCGGTCGG
>DAOMFH010000405.1:0-2352 GCA_035429705.1 Actinomycetota bacterium | reverse complement strand
GGAGTAGCGCTGGCGGCACTGGCCGTTCCGCAGGGGATGGCCTATGCCCAGACTGCGGGTCTGCCTGTGGTAGCCGGCCTGTATGGGCTGCTCCTGCCCCTCGTCGCGTATGCAGCGCTGGGTTCCTCCCGGTCGCTGATGACTGGACCGACCGCGACCTCGGCCCTGCTGGTGGCACCGGCCCTGGCCATGGTGTCCTCCGACCCGGCCGCCTACCCAGTCCTGGCCGCTATGCTGGCTCTGCTCGTCGGCGCGGTGTTCTTGCTTGCCCGACTGCTTCGGCTGGGCTGGATCTCCGACTACTTCTCCGCGGCCGTCCTGCTCGGCTTCCTCACCGGGCTGGCGCTCACGCTGTTGTCCGGGCAACTCGACGATGTCACCGGCGTCGCGGTTGAAGGGGACACCGTTCTGGAGGAGTATGTCTCGTTCGCCGGCAACGTAATCGGCGGGACACATGTGCTGACACTGCTGATCGGCATCATCTGCCTGATCGCCCTACTGGTCGGTGGCCACTACCTGCCCAAGTTCCCGATGCTGCTTGTGGTGACCGTCGTCTCCATCGGTGCGTCGGCGCTGTGGGGTCTGGAGGGGCGTGGCGTGGCGCTAGTGGGTGCGATCCCCCCGGGCCTGCCGACACTGGCGTGGCCGTCGGTGTCACTGGCTGATGTCGCCATCCTCGTCCCGTCAGCGGTCGGTATCGCGCTGGTCGGATTCTCCGACGCAGTCCTCACCGCCCGCAGCCTCGGGCAGCCGGGCGACCCCGCCGTGAACACCAACCAGGAACTGACCGCCCTGGCGGGCCTGAACGTGGCGGCGGGCTTCTCCCAGTCGTTCCCCCTCGGATCCAGCGGCTCACGAAGCGCGGTGAACATCCGGCTCGGCGGGCGCACCCAGGTTGTGGGGCTGGTCCAGGCAGCCGGCGTTGCTGTCGTATTGCTGTTTCTGACTGGGGCGCTGGCGCTGCTGCCCAAGGCCACCCTCGGGGCTGTGATCATCTACGCCGCACTGGGGTTGATGGACATCGGCGCGTGGCGGGCGTTCATCCGAGGGTCCCGCGGTGAACTCGTCGTCGCGCTGGTCACGGTGGTGGGCATGCTCACCATCGGCTTGCTGCCGTCGCTCATTCTGGCCGTGCTGCTGTCGATCCTCGATGTCGTCCGCCGCAGCGCCCAGCCGCGTGACGCAGTCCTAGGGTGGAGCCCGGCTGCCGGCCGATTCGTCGATGTCGAACGTCACCGTGATGCCATTCTGATTCCCGGTGTGGTGATCTACCGACTGGACGACCGGCTGTTCTTCGCCAATTGCCGGTACTTCCGCAGCCGAGTGCACGAGGCGGTCCGCGGTGCTCCCGACCCCGTGACGACGTTGGTGTTCGACGCCGAGTCAGTCACCGATCTCGACACCTCGGGCGCCCAGGCTTTCGCCGACGTGGTGACCGAACTCCAGGGTCAGGGAATCCGGTTCGTCCTGGCCCGTTCCCGAGTCACCTTCGAAGAACAACTCAGTAAGACCGGCCTGACGGATGTGTTGCCCCCCGAGGACCGCTATCCGACTGTGCGGGCAGCCGTGGCCGCACTGGTTGGTGCCGACTTCGAGGCCTTCGGAGGTTCTTCGCCGGATCAGCCGTGAGGCTGTCGGTGAGGTCCTGGTCCGTCGTCGCTCATGCCGGGTGCGAATCTGCGTGCGCGTCGCACCTTCGCTCTCAGCCCGCCCATCGCCGCACTCCCTGGCCGGATGGGTCTCCCGAATCGGCTGCGCCTGCCTGGCATCGCCGAGCAGCGGCGGCAATGTTGAGGAAGCACTGATTAGTCATGCCCGGCTGCAACGCGCCTGGCAGCGCGATCTGCGGCCCCCCACATCTGGCGCCGTAGCAACAGCCATGACACAAGATCTGGGCAGCCACATCCCACACCGCCAGCCCCGTTTCGCACAGAGTGGTCCATCCAGTTCGTGGCGCAGCAGATGGGAAAGATCTGGCAGGGCCACGCGCGAGGAACCGCGCTGCTCACACCAGACCCGCAGCATCGCCTGCTGCGCCATCACACCACTGGGGAACATCGCGGCGGCGGGCTTGCCAACAAGGTTCGCGACCCGAGTCTCCAATTCGGCGACCGGGCCACCCTCCCCGTAGTGGTCCCAGTCTCGGGTGTCAGCACCCAGGTTGTCGAGGTAGCCGGTCAGTTCCCGGAGGTTCTGGACGGGCCCTGAGATCCTTCCCGTGAGGGCTCGGTCGGCCCGCTGACGAGCAGCGCGTGCGCGCTTCTGCAGCGTCATGGCACCGTGATCCGGTCCCGGGTGCATCATCACTCCAGAGTAGGCAGTGCCGTGCCGCATGTCGGATACGCAATGCTC
>DAOMFH010000404.1:0-2353 GCA_035429705.1 Actinomycetota bacterium | reverse complement strand
CGTCCTCCAGCCCGGTCAGGATCACGTCGTCGACGAACAGCACGTCCTCGGGCCCTGCGCCCGGCACCGGCAGGATGTGCAACTCGGGCAGGTTGTAGGCGGGGGGCTTGACGGCCGCCCCGGGCGGCTGCCACTTGGTCGGGTTGATGGAGGGTTTGCTCATGGGGCCATTGTGGGCTCTCTCCGCCCGGGGCAGGTGCTCATCGCGTGGGTTCGGCTGTGTCGGACATGCCCGCACCGGCGCGACTGTGGCGGTGTTTGGGGGGGTTCGCTGATCCGCGACTGGCGCTTCGTTGGGGGTTTGAATGTTGAACCAGCAACCGTGCAGCAGCCGTGAGTCCGGTCGACAACCGGGCAACGCTCACAGTCACGTTTCAACAGCTGCCGTGGCAGTCCAGACGCTCGCAGCCAACCCCCGTGAGCCCCAACCGTCCAGGGTCAGCCCCCCTCGCAGCGCGGTCGAGTACCGACCGTCAGCGCGAACCAGCCAGTCTCGGCGCCCGCAGTTTGACCACCATCGCCTCCATGGCCAGTTGCGGCGCGACGTTCATGGTCAACGCCTGCCGGGCGTCGCGGATGGCGGTTATGCGCAGCATCGTGTCGGAGGCCGCGCTCTCGTCGGCCATCCGGGCCAGGTCCGAGCGCATCTCTTCATTGACCAATTCGACCGGCGCCTCCTGCTGCAGCACCAGCACGTCACGGAACCAGGCGAGCAGGTCGACCAGCACCCGGTCCAACTCGTCGCGTACGGTGCGGTTGCGGCGGGCCGCCTGCCGCTCCTCGAGGTCCTTCATCGCCGCTTTGGTGACCCGCTTGATCCCTCTGCCCTCGGCACCGGCACCGAGGGCGAGCATCATCTCGGCGCGCTCCGCCTCATCGCGCTCGGCCAGCAGTGCCTCCGCATCGGCCTTGGCGGCTTCCACGATGTTGCCGGCGGCCGCCGTGCAACTGGCCAGGTCGGACAAGTCGCGCACCATCACCAGCACGTCGTGGCGCCGGTTGCGCACCGAGTCGATCGTGGCCAGGGCGCGGGCACGCCCGATGTGGCCCATCGAAGCGCGGGCGGCGAAGGCGGCCGTGCCGGCATCCACCCCCCCGCGTTCCAGGAACGCGGCCACCGCGTCCGGGGCCGGGGTCCGCAGCCCGATCACCTGACAGCGGGAGCGCACCGTGGGAAGCAGGTCCTCGACACTAGGAGCGCACAACAGCCACACGGTGCGGCCGGCCGGTTCCTCGATGCTCTTGAGCAGGACGTTGTTGGCCGACTCCGTCAGGCGGTCGGCGTCCTCCATGACGATGACATGCCAGCGGGACCGGACCGGGGCCATGTCCGACCTGCCCACGAGGTTGCGGGCCTCCTCGGTCTTGTACGACAACCCCTCCGGACGAACCACCTCGACATCGGGGTGGCTGCCGGCCAGCACCGCTCGGCAGTCCTCGCAGTGCCCGCATCCCGCCTGCTGACAGACAAGGGCGGCCCCGAAGGCGATCGCCGCGTTCGACCGTCCGGAACCCGGCGGCCCGATGAACAGCAAGGCGTGGGTCATGCTGGGCCCGACCGGTTCCGCCGCGGCGTCGCCGGCCACAGCCCGCAGAAACTCGACCACGTGCTCCTGTCCCACCAGGCCGTCGAACACGCTCATCGGAACTCGTCCGGTATCGCGGCCCAGATCAGGTCCGCGACCTCCTCGATGGATCCGGAGGCATCGATCACCGCATAGCGATGGCTCTGCCGCGCAGCTAGATCCAGCAGCCCCCGGCGCACCCGCGCCTGGAACAACTCCCCCTCGTTCTCCATCCGGTCCACCTCCCCGTCGCGCTGAGTTGAAGTCCCCACGGGCAGGTCGAGCATGATCGTCAGGTCGGGCACCAGTCCGTCGGTCGCCCACAGGTTGACCCGCTCCACCTCCTCGATACCCAGCCCCCGGGCCACACCCTGGTAGGCCAGCGACGAGTCGACGAAGCGGTCGGACAACACGACCGCACCGCGCTGCAGCGCCGGCCGGATCGTGCGCTCCACGTGATCGGCGCGCGCTGCGGCGAACAACAGCGCCTCGCACCGGGCGGACATGTTCACGTCGTCGGCCAGCAGCAGCACCCTGATCGCCTCGGCCACCGGAGTACCGCCGGGCTCCCGGGTGACGAGCACCTCGCGCTTCTCGCCCAGCCGTTCGGCGAGCCGATGAAGCTGAGTGGTCTTCCCCGACCGGTCCACACCCTCGAAGGCCACGAACAAACCGCTCACACGCTCACCCTCTCACGACATCTGCACTCGCATGGGCCCACTCCACAGTGCCGCGAGTGGATTCAACGGGAGGTTGTGAGTTGCCACGGTGGGCCTGTTGCCGCAACG
>DAOMFH010000403.1:0-2359 GCA_035429705.1 Actinomycetota bacterium | reverse complement strand
CCCAGCGATGACCCGCCGCAGGTGCGGCGACTGCGGGTGCACGGGCTGTTCCGCCTGCCGGACATGGCTGCGCCGGCCACCGGCGTGGCGCGGGCCAAGAAGCAGATCACCCACACCCTGACCACCGTCTACCACGACACCGACGACCTGCGGCTGGCGCGCTGGGGTGCCACGCTGACCCGCCGGGAGGGCGGCGACGACGCGGGCTGGCACCTCGACCTGCCGGTCGGTGCGGAGTCCGGGCAGCGTGAACAACTCCACCTGCCGCTCGCGGAGGGTGCGGCCGGTGAGGTGCCGCGCGAACTGGCCGAGCTTGTGCTGGCCTTCGCGCGCAACGCGGACCTGCGGGCCGTGGCGGCGCTGCAGACCCAGCGCACCCCCCATCTGCTGTACGACGACGCGGGCCGGGAGGTGGTCGAACTCATCGACGACACCTTGTCCGTGCTGGACGGCGAGCACATCGCCGCGCGCTTCCGGGAACTCGAACTCCGGCCGCTGGTCGACGACGCCAGGCTCGACGCCATCGTCGCGGTGCTCAGTTCCGCCGGGGCGGTACCCGGCTCGGTGCCGACCGCGGTCACCGTGCTCGGACCGGTCATCCAGGAACCCGCCGATGTGCCCGAGCCGCAGATCGTCGGCCCGCAGGACCCGGCCGGGGCCGCGGTGACCGCGCACATCCGCCGGCACGCCCGCGCGCTGCTGCTGCAGGACGTGCGGGTACGCCGCGACCTGCCCGACAGCGTGCACCAGATGCGGGTCGCCGCCCGCCGGCTGCGCAGCGGGCTGAAGGTCTTCGAACCGATGCTGGACGTGGAGTGGGCCGAGGCGCTGCGTGCCGAACTGGGCTGGGTCGCCGGGGAACTGGGCGTCAGCCGGGACACCGAGGTGCTGCAGGAACGCCTCGACCATCACGCCGACGAGGTCGGCGAGGACTACGCCCGACTGATCCGGGCGGTGGTGGACCCGGCACTGTCCACGCAGTGGCACGATGCCCGCGACCACGCGCTGCGGGCGATGGTGTCCGAGCGCTACCGCAGTTTCCTCGACCAGCTGGTGGACGCCGCGCAGCACCCGCGGCTCAACGAGTCGGCCCTGGCCCCGGCCGAGGACGTGCTGCCCGGGTTCGTCAACAAGGCCTGGAAGAAGTTGAGCAAAGAGGTGTCGCTGCTGCGCATCGACGGGCCCGCGGATGTGTGGCACGAGGCCCGGATCCGCGCCAAGAAGGCCCGGTACGCCGCCGAGGCGGTCGCCCCGGTGATGGGAGAGCAGGTCAAGCGTTTCGCCAAGGCACTGTCCGCGGTCACCGAACTGCTCGGCGAGCACCAGGACGCCTGGGTCGCGCAGGAGACGCTCAAAGAAATGGCGAGTCGTCCGGACGTCGACGGGATGACCGGGTTCAGCCTCGGGCTGCTGTTCGAGTTCGAGATCGACCAGGAGATGTTCGCGCGCAAAGAGTTCACGGAGATCTGGAAGGGCGTGAAACGGTCCCACAAGAAGGCGCGGCTCGACTGATGGCCAAGTCGGTGACGCCCATCCGGGCGGCGGGTGTGGTTCTGCTGCGCAAAGGACCGTTCGGGCCGCTGGTGTGCGTGCTGCACCGCCCCCGGCGCGGCGACTGGTCGCTGCCGAAGGGCAAGCTCGACAACGGTGAGATCGAAGTGATCGCCGCCCGTCGGGAGACCATCGAGGAGACCGGGTGCGACGTCATCCTGGGCGCGCCGCTGCCCACCCAGCACTACAAGGTGGAGGCCCGCCCCAAGTCCGTGCACTACTGGGTCGGCTGGGAGCGTTCCGGCGGCCCCGGTTTCGCCCCCAACCGGGAGATCGACGAGGTGCGCTGGCTGCCGCCGGAGCCGGCGATCGCGATGCTGAGCTACCCGCGTGACGGCGACCTCATCCGGCAGGCCCTCGCCGCGCCGACCACCAGCCCGCTGGTGATCCTGCGCCACAGCGATGCGATCCGCCGCGGCGACTACCGGGGGTCGGTGGACGCCGACCGGCCGCTGAGTTCCGCAGGTGTGCGGCAGGCCCGGGTGCTGGTCGATGTGCTCGACGCCTTCGGGGTGCGCAAGGTCCACTCGTCCGACTCCCTGCGCTGTCTGGACACCGTGCGTCCCTTCGCCCACCACCGCCACGCGACCGTGGCCCACGAACCGCTGCTCAGCGAGGAGGGGTTCGTGTCCGCCGAGGCCGCGGCGCTCAACCGGGTGGACCACATCCTGGCCGACCCCGCCCCCACCGTGATCTGCACCCACCGGCCGGTGCTCCCGCTGCTGGTCGCGCACATCGCCGACCGGCTAGAGGTCGCCGACGTCCCCTCCCCGGCACTGGCCCCGGGCGCGGCGCTGGTCTTCCACCG
>DAOMFH010000402.1:0-2359 GCA_035429705.1 Actinomycetota bacterium | reverse complement strand
ACCGGCAGCGGGAGTTGCGCGGCTGAAACGGCCCGCCCCGGCCGGGCTGGCAGCCACGGCCCCGGCGCCCGCTACCCGCGCTTGGCGGAACTGCCCTTCACATCCGCTACCGGGTACCGCAACCCGTTGGCGGCGAGTTTCTCCGAGGCAGCGGCCAGCAGATCCACCCCGAGCACGTCGGCCATCCGGCACAGGTAGATCAGGACGTCGGCCATCTCCGCGATGACCGCCTGCCGCTGCTCCGGCGAGAGGGGGTCGTCCGCGGCGAGCCACTGCAGTTCGGCGACCAGCTCGCCGGCCTCACCTGCCACCGCCATCGCGAGGTTCTTGGGTGTGTGGAACTGTTCCCAGTCCCGCTCGACGGCGAACTGCCGGATCGCTGCGGTGAGATCCTCAAACGTCATCGATCAGCCCTTTCAGCATCTCGCGGGTCTGCGCGTCCGTGGAGTAGATGACCGTACCCACCATGCCGCGGGTCAGCAGCACCTTGTACACGTTGCGCACGAACACGTCGAAGCCGTCTGCGTGCTTGCCCCGGAACGCGGGGTCCCGGGAGGCGCGCACGTCACTGATGAACCGGCCGTCGCGCCAGACGAGGTCCGGGCCGAGGATCACCCCGGACCAGTCGTACTCGAAACCCTGCGCGGTGTAGACGCAGCCGACCTGGTCGAAACCACCCTTTTCGGTGGCCCACAGCGAGCGGGCCGGTGCGCCTTCATGGCGTCGTTCCTCCTTGTTGTTCCAGGGCCGGGCCCAGTCGCCGATCCGCACATCGGGAACCAGCGGCTCACCGCGAACCGCGTCCGACCAAGGCCAGCAGAACCCCGCCGACATGCGCGCGCCGTAGCCTTGCGCCAGCCGCTGGGCGAGGAACTGCTCCATCTGCGCCGGGGTGTCCGCAACCAGCAGGGTGTAGTTCTCGTCGCCGGCCCAACGGATCGGGCCACCGCCGATCAAACCGAGCAAACGCAGCACCCACTCCTCGTACAACCGGGAGCCGCCGGCACGGAACTGTGCATCCAGTGCGACCTCTTGCACATCCAGACCCCGCTGCTGCGCGGCCGCCCGGATGGCGGCGACCGTGCCGATCTCGCCGGGCCGCACCACCTGATGCTCGTCGAGCAGGAACACCGGCACCCGGGCCACTTCGATGAGTTCCTGCACCTGGGCCTTGCTCGAACGCCGGGTCCGGGGGGTGAACCGGCTGTTGCTCGTCTCGCGGATGCGGTGCGCCTCGTCCAGGATCAGCACGTCCAGCGAGTTGGGCTCGTCGGTGGCGAACTGGTTGAAGTAGCCGAACAGTTGCTTGACGCGCGGGTTGCGGTGCCCGGCCACCCGCCGCAGCGTCTCGGTGAACGCCTTGGAACCGGTGGCGTGCTCGGCGGTACGGCCCTGCCGGAACAGCTCGCCGAGCAGGGACAGGGCGATCACACTCTTGCCGCTGCCGGGACCACCGGTCACCACGATCACCGACTTGTGGTCGGCCCGGGTCGCGTTGCGCACAGCGTTGAGGACCAGCCGGTAGGCCACCTCCTGCTCGTCGAGCAGCACGAACTGTTCGCGATCCTGAATCTCCGCGGCAGCCAGCGTCATGAGTTGTTTGCTCGGGGCGACGGCCGAGCCGAGCAGAAGGTCAGCGGCCTGGGCCGCGCCGTCGGGTGCCAGCCGAGTGGTCAAGTACTGCAGCCACTGCCCGCGCTCCTGCCCGGTGAACAGTCGGCCGGCCTCCGTCTCCGGACGCCGCCGCAAAGTGCCCACCCGCGCCTCGGCCGCATTGTGCAGATAGGCCGCCCCGGCCACCGCATCCGGACGCCCCTCGAGCGCTCTGACGAAGTCGACCAGATACTGCACGTAGTTCTGCACCTGCCGGCCGGGATGCAGGACCGGCCGCGTCCCGTACCCGCCGACTGTCACCAGATCGACGTCGTCCGGATGGATCTGCGCGTCACTCCACTGCTTGAGCTCCACGACCACGAACGACGGTTCGGACGTCTTCGGATGGCTGCCCGCGAGGATCACGTCGGTGCGTTTGCTGGACAGCGGCAACCGGTGCTCGACCAGCACCTCGACCCCGGAAAGCCCGGCGTCCACCAGGTCGGCCATCAGCACCGGCAACGATGACCGCCAGGACCGCACCTCGGCAGCGGCCGGCCGGTGGCCGACGTCGATGGCGTACTGCTGCGTCAAGCGGGGCACCGCCCGGTCGTCGACGAGTTGGGCCAGCAGCATCTCCGCGGATGACCGGAGCAGCGGCACGACAACCCCCGCGCAGCACGAAAAGGATCGTGCGGGTGGGGGCGTGTCCTGCCGGTCGGCGAGGAAGCCCGTCGGGCCGCAACCTGACGGAACTCACTGTAGC
>DAOMFH010000401.1:0-2376 GCA_035429705.1 Actinomycetota bacterium | reverse complement strand
CTGCCCCCGCGCCGACCGGTTGTCAGAGGATGTCGATACTCCACTGGAGCCGGTCGATCCGTCCGGCCGGCAGGATCCGCCAGCCGGCGTCGACGCCCCGGTCGGTCAGGTGCACCGCGTCGCTGGCGCAGGTGTACGGCTCGATGGCCACACTCGTCCGGGAGGACGGGGTGTAGAGCACATACTCCCGGAATGCGGGGTCGCTGGACACGTGCACCGTGGCTGCCGGGGACCGCAGCATCGCTCTGCGCGTCAGCCTGCTCGCGCCGGGCAATGCTGTGAGGACGTCGTCGAGGTGGACGTCGGCGAGCCGGCGGGCACGGGTGAAGTCGGTGCGGGCGTCCACCGGTTCGGTGTGGCCGACCGGTACCAGATCATCCGTGAGCGGCCAGTGACGGGTGGCGGACACCTGCAACTCCCACTGGTCGAAGGGTCCGGGCACCCGCAGGTACGGATGGAAACCCAATCCGTAGGGCAGATCGCGACCGTCGGGGCAGAAGACCTCCGCGGTCGCCAGCAGGCGGCCCGGCTCCACCTGGTAGGTGACCCGCAGGCCGGCGTCGGCCGGCCAGGCAGCGGCCGGAGCGTCCCGGGACATCAGGAATTCGCCGGTCACCCGGTCCGGGCCGGCCGCCAGCACCCGCCAGGCGCTGTGGCACGCATATCCGTGCAGGCTCGCACCCGTGTCGTGTTCGGTGACCGGCAGGTCGCAGGTGGTTGCCTGCCATGACCATGTGGCTCCCGCGATCCGGTTGGGCCACGGGAACAGCACCGGGATCCCGCCGGCTGTGGGGCCGTCCTCCGGTGAACCGTGCAGGTGGTCGAATCCGTCGATCGTCAGCGACTCGCAGTTGAAGCCGAGGTCTGGCCGGATCCGGGCGGCGGTGGAGCCAGAAGCGATCTCGATGACGCCCGTCACGCGGCGACCAGCGTGGCCAGCACGGCGAGATCCGCATCCTGCCAAGGGTCGACGTCGACGGCGTTCACCAGGCGGGTGACCGTCCCGTCGGCCTCGGCCTCCACCCAGGCCGCGCGGTGCTCCAAGCCGAGTTCCGGCAGACCCGGCAGCCACAGGACCCCGGAGGCTGCGCCCTCCGCCTCCGGCAGGGACGGACAGGTCTCCGCAGGTGGGTGCAGCATGCACAGCGCGATCGGCCGGGGCAGTGCCAGCGAGCCCGGACCGGGCGCGTCGTGCCCGAGGACCGGCCCGGCGCTCGACATGACTCCCACCGCCGGGGTGTCGCCCACCTCGGGGGGCTCGTCGCTGGCCCGGAACACGGTCGTGGTGCGCAGCACGCCCGGCACCGCGGCGATACGCACGGCCAGGGTGAGCACCTGGGACCACTCGAGGGTGGAGTCCGGCCACCGCCCGTGCAGCAGGAAACCCGCCAGCGTCAGGTCGCGACGGTGGAAGGGTGAGACCTCCACTGGTTCCCTGTGCATCGGCGCCTCCCGCGGTGGCACCTGAGGCTACGCCGAATGAGGGTGCTGATGCAATCAGCCGGCGATTGTCGGCCCGGCGATGTCGAAGCCGCCATCGCAGGTGAAGGTCGTGCCGGTGATGTAGTCGCCCGCAGGAGAGAAGAGGAAAGCGACCATTGCAGCAACCTCGTCGGCTGTCTGCAACCTGCCCGCGGGCAGTCCGGCGCTGACCTGCTCCGGGGCCAGGCCGTAGCGCTGCCAGGCTTCGGTGTGCACGATGCCGGGTGCCACGGCCACCGCCCGGATGCCGAACCGGCCCCACTCGGCGGCCCAGTTCCGGGTCAGCGACTCGACGCCGGCGCGGGCGGCCGACGAATGCGCCATGAACGGCATGCCCCGGTGGGGGGTCATGGTGATGGAGGCGATCTTGCCGTAGCCGGCCGGGATGAAGAAGCGGTTGGCCACCTGGGTGGTCAGGTACCAGGGGGCGTCCAGGTTCAGTCTGGTGACCGCGCGAAAGCCCTTGTAAGTGATGTCCTCGGCGGGTGAGACGTACTGGCCGCCGGCGTTGTTCAGCAGGAAATCGCAGGCCTCGACCCCGGCGAGCATCTCGTCGACCTCGTCGGGTTCCCGCAGATCAGCGGTGGAGAAGGTGATGTGGTCCGGGTTGTGCCCGGCGGTCTCGAGCAGTGGCTCGCGGCGTCTGCCCACCACGGTCACCCGGGCACCCAGGTCGGCGAGCAGGTGGGCGGTGGCCCGCCCGATTCCGGAGCCGCCGCCGGTCACCAGCGCGCTGCGTCCGGTGAGGATATCGGGGGCGAAGACCGCCAGGGCAGCAGGGGAGGTGGGCGCCGTCATGCCCGGCAATCTACCGGCCTACTGGTTGAGCACCCGCCCGTAGTACACCTTGTCGGTGTAGACGCGCTCCAGGCTCACGACCCGGCCGGTGCGCGG
>DAOMFH010000400.1:0-2380 GCA_035429705.1 Actinomycetota bacterium | reverse complement strand
ACCGGCACCTCGAGCTCCTTGGCCAGCAGCTTCAGCGCCCGGGAGAACTCCGCCACCTCCTGCTGACGCGACTCCACCCGCTTGCCCGAACTCATCAGCTGCAGGTAGTCGACCACGATCAGCCGCAGGTCGTGCTGCTGCTTGAGGCGGCGGCACTTGGCCCGGATCTCCATCATCGACATGTTGGGCGAGTCGTCGATGAACAGCGGCGCGGCCGACACCGCCGACATGGTGTTCACCATGCGGGTCCACTGCTGCTCGTTGAGCGTTCCCGAGCGCATGTGGTGCAGCGGGAGTTCCCCCTGCGCCGAGAGCAGGCGCATGACGATCTCGTTGCGGCTCATCTCCAGGCTGAAGATGGCACTGGTCAGCCCGTGCTTGATGCTGCACGAACGCGCGAAGTCCAGTCCCAGCGTCGACTTGCCCATGGCCGGGCGGGCGGCCACCACGATCATCTGGCCCGGGTGCAGCCCGTTGGTGAGCTTGTCCATGTCCACGAAGCCGGTGGGGATACCGATGATGTCGCCGGTGTGGTTCTGGATCGACTCGAGCTCGGTGTAGACGCCGTCCAGCAGGTCCGACAGTGGTGCGTAGTCCTCGGCGGTGGTCCGCTGGGTGATCTCGTAGACCTCGGCCTGGGCCCGGTTGATCAGTTCCTCGACCTCGCCCTCCCCGGAGAAGCCGGTCTGCACGATACGCGAACCCACTTCGACCAGTCGGCGCCGCATGGAGGCGTCGCGCACGATCTGGGCGTAGTACGAGGCGTTCGCGGTCAGCGGTGGACTGGCCACCAGCGTGTGCAGGTAGGGAGCGCCGCCGATCCGCTGCAGTTCCCCCGAGGCCAGCAGGCCGGCGCTGACCGTGATCGCGTCCGCCGGCTCGCCGCGCGAGTACAGGTCCAGGATGATCCGGAATACGGTCTGGTGCGCCGGTGTGTAGAAGTCCTCCTCCCGGAGGCGTTCGACGACGTCGGCGATGGCGTCCTTGCTGAGCATCATGGCGCCGAGCACACACTGCTCAGCGGCGAGGTCCTGCGGTGGCGTGCGTTCGAAGGCGGGGGCCACCGGCTCCATGTCTAGGCTCATGTATCCAGTTGTAGCCAGTGGGTGCGACAAGCGCCGTCCGATCTCGGGTTCGGCTCAGCGGGGCTGTGGACAGCGAGGTGGGTTCACTGTGGAGAGCAAGCACGACGGATGCTTCACAAGTTGTGGAAAACCTGGGGTAAGTTGACTTTGTGATCTTGTGAACATGGCTCTGACCAGGGACTTTACCTACTGGTTACCTGTGGACAGAATCAGGCGAAGCAGTGGTTCACCGGTCACTCAGGTACGTGCGCAGGCCTGGTACGGTCGCCTGGACCATCGCGACGACCGCGTCGAAGTCGGCCGCGGATCCGTAGTAGGGGTCCGGTACCTCGGGATCGTCGGCGGCCGGATCGAAGTCGCGGATCAGCACCGCTTCGACACCCATGCGGCGCAGGTCGCGCAGGTTCGCCGCGTCCATGGCGAGCACCAGGTCGGAGCCGGACAGGGCCTCCGACGTCGCCTGCCGGGCCGCATGCACCAGGCCGTATCCGGCGCGATCCAGTGCGGCCCGTGCCCGCGGGTCGGCGTCCTCGCCGACGTGCCAGCCACCGGTGCCCATGGAGTCGACGACCGCGCCGAGGTCGGCCAGTTCTGCGGCCAGCACGGCGGCCGCGATCGGGGAGCGGCAGATGTTGCCCAGGCAGACGGCAGTGACCCGGATGGTCATTCCGGCCTCACCCGGGTGTTCGACCGCCGCCCCGGCGGGAGGGCGGGCTCAGCGCCCCCGCGGGACATGCTCAGGCCGGCACCACGTGCAGCGTGATGGTCGCTTCCATGCCGGGCAGCAGTGCGACCCGGACCGGGTAGTCGCCCAGTTGCTTGATGTGTCCGGTCAGTTCGATGGACCGCTTCTCGACCAGCGGTCCGCCAGCCGCCTTGATGGCCGCCGCGACGTCCGCGGTGGTCACCGAGCCGAACAGTCGGCCCGCCTCGCCCGCCTTCGCCGCGTGACTCACGGTCAGCGTCTCGAGCAGGGCGCGCACCTCGTCGGCGTGCTCCCGGCTGCGGATCTCGCGGGCGCTGCGGGCGCGCTTGATCCCCGTGATCTGCTTCTCGGCGCCCTTGCTCCAGGAGATCGCGTAACCGCGCGGGACCAGGTAGTTGCGGCCATAGCCGTCGCGTACCTCGACGATGTCCCCCGGGGCCCCGAGGTTCTCCACGTCCTGGGTCAGGATGATCTTCATGCTGCTCTACTCCTCAGCGGGCCGTCGACGAGTACGGCAGCAGCGCCATCTCGCGTGCGTTCTTGATCGCCTTGGCGATCTCACGCTGCTGCTGGACAGTCACGCCAGTCA
>DAOMFH010000399.1:0-2382 GCA_035429705.1 Actinomycetota bacterium | reverse complement strand
CCACCCAGCCCCCTACACCATCCCCGCAACCTTGCGCGCCGCGATCTGCACCGGGTCCCACACCGGCGAGAACGGCGGCGCGTACGCCAGGTCCAGGCTGGTCACCTGCTCGGCGGTCATGCCGTTCCAGATGGCCACCGCCGCGGCGTCGATGCGTTTGCCCGCGCCTGCGCGACCCACGATCTGGCAGCCGAGCATCCGGCCGCTGCCACGCTCCGCGATCACCTTCACATGCACCGGACCGGAGTCCGGCAGGTAGTGCGCCTTGGTGGTGGCCTGGATCAGTGCGCTGACCACCTCCCAGCCGAGGTCGCGGGCCTCCTGCTCGCGCAGACCCACCCGGGCGATCTCCAGTTCGCAGATCCTGGAGACCGCCGTGCCCACCACGCCGGGGAACCGCAGGTCACCGCCGGCGATGCCCGCAGCGATCACCCGGCCGTGCTTGTTCGCGTGGGTCCCGAGCGCCACGTGCCGAGGGCGACCGGTCATCCGGTCGAACACCTCCACGCAGTCCCCGCCGGCCCACACCCCGGGGTGGTCCAGCACCTGCATCCGGTCGTCGGTCAGCAGCCCGCCCGCATCGCCGAGGGGCAGTCCCGCCGCGGCGGCCAACTGGGTGTTGGGGCGGACCCCGAGACCCAGCACGACGATGTCCGCGGGATAACTGCCTGCCGCCGTCGCCACCTCGGTGGCCCGGCCGCTCTCACCGGCCACGATCCGCTGCACCGCCTGGCCCCCGCGGTAGGCGATGCCCATCCGGTCCATCGCCTTTGCGATCAGTTCCCCCATGTCCGGATCGAGCGTGGTCATCGGCTGTTCCGCCTGGTCGACCACGGTGACCCGCAGCCCGCGCTCGTGCATCGCCTCGGCCATCTCGATGCCGATGTAGCCTGCCCCAACCACGACCGCGTTCTCCGGCTGACGGTGCAGCGAGTCGAGTACCCGCAACCCGTCGTCGATGGTCTGCACCCCATGGACGCCGGGCAGGTCGATGCCCGGGATGGGGGGGCGAAGCGGAACAGCGCCTGTGCCGATCACCAGATGGTCGTATCCGAGTTCGTGCTCCTGGCCCGAAGCGTCGACAGCGGTGACCGTGCGGGCGGTCGGATCGATCGCGGTGGCTTCCCAGCCGGTACGCAGATCCAGCCCGTTGGCCCGGTGCTGTTCAGGGGTTCGGGCGATCAGGCCGTCCGGGCTATCCAGGTGGCCTGCGATCCAGTAGGGGATTCCGCAGGCCGAGTAGGACGTCCACGGCTGCCGTTCGAGCACCACCACCTCGACGTCATCCTTCAAGGCCCGTTTCACACCGGACGCTGCCGACGCACCGCACGCATCTGCCCCGATCACCACAACTCGCATGGACCCATCTTCTCCACCGTCATCCGGTTCGCGCTGCCCGACGCGCATGACCGCAGGCCGTGCCGCGTCAGCGGCCTGCCAGAATCCCAGACATGCCGTGCCCGCTCGCCCTGCTGATCGAGGCCGATCCGGCCAGCAGCCGGGACCTGCACAGGCTTCTCGCCAATGAAGGCTTCGACGTGGAGCTGGCCGTGGATGGCCTGACCGGACTCGGGCTCGCCCGCCGACGCAGGCCGGAGGTGCTGGTGATCGGGACGGTTCCCGATCTCGACACTGCGGAGTTCTGCCGCCGGCTCCGGCACTTCAGCGACACCCACGTGATCGCCGTCATCCGGCTCGGCAGCCACCTGGACCTGGCTGAGGGCTGGGCCGCGGGTGTGGACGCCTTCCTGCCCGCGGACTTCTCGGCGACGGACTTCACGCGCCGGATCAATGCGCTGCGCGAACATGCCGTCGCGCAGACGCCTAGCGACACCCTTCAGTTCGGTGATCTGGTCATCGATCCGGACGCCCGGCGGGTTCGGATGGACGACCGACCAGTCGACTTGACGAAGATCGAGTTCGACCTGCTCGCGCAATTGGTCTCGGAACCCGGCCAGGTCTTCACCCGTGCGCAGCTCCTGGCGGCCGTGTGGGGTCCGGACACCGACGCCAATGAACATGCCGTCGACGTGCACCTTGCGAACCTCCGCACCAAGTTGGGTGAATCGGGCCGGCGGCCCCGCCACATCCGGACCTCCCGCGGGGTGGGCTTCTGGTTCGAACCCAATCCCTAGTAGACCGCCCCTGGCCGGGCCTGCGCCGCCGATGAGGCATACTGGCTTGCGAGGCGCGAGCCCACCGCGGGTGTAGTTCAATGGCAGAACATCAGCTTCCCAAGCTGACAGTGCGAGTTCGATTCTCGTCACCCGCTCCAATGAGAAGGCCCCCGATGCTTCGGGGGCCTTCTCATTGGAATGCCGGATAGCACGGCGAGAATCGGGAGGAGGCCTGCAGAGCAGGCCGACGGCTCTCGTCACCCGC
>DAOMFH010000398.1:0-2395 GCA_035429705.1 Actinomycetota bacterium | reverse complement strand
ACCGGCGAGGTGTCCCCGATCGCGATCGCGAACTCGCGGACCTTCTCCCGGCCGATGAGGTAGGGCGGCGTGTCCGGATACGTCTTGCCGACAACTGCTGGGTTCAGAGCCATGGCAGGCATCCGCTGTGGTTCATGTCGCCCAGCCTAGCCGGGGGGACTGCGAGCCCCGCACCGTTTCGCAACGCTGAGTCACCAACCGCGCCCGTCGCGAACAACGCGGTGGATCAGCGGGTTTCCTTGTGCGCGGTGTGCTTCTTGCACGTGGGGCAGAACTTCTTGAGTTCGATCCGGTCCGGGTTGTTGCGCCGGTTCTTCCGCGTGATGTAGTTGCGGTTCTTGCAGTCCACGCACGCCAGGGTGATCTTGGGGCGGACGTCAGATTTCGCCACGATGCGCCTTTCTAGTGGTGTTTTGTAGCGGAGGCCGGACTTGAACCGGCGACACAGCGATTATGAGCCGCTTGCTCTGCCAGGCTGAGCTACTCCGCCTCGCGAGGCACAAGGCCCCGGTCGAGCCCCTTTACGGAATCGAACCGTAGACCTTCTCCTTACCATGGAGACGCTCTGCCGACTGAGCTAAAGGGGCAACCGTTACAGCGTACAAGGTCACCCTTATGCGCGTGGAGGCGGTCGTCGGCAGACCATTCCTCCTCTCCTGACCCTAGCCTGGACACGTGGCACGCAGCGAGCCCGGCCACCTCGGGCCGACCGAACCGGTGGGTCCGGACCAGGTCGTGCCCAGACCCGCCGGATTGAACGTGCTGCTGACCAGCGGCACTCTCCTGCTGATGGGATACCTGGCGTGGCTGTGGTTCGGCCCACGCGAGTACCTTCCCTCCCGGGACATGCTCCTCTACTGCCTCCTGCTGGTGACACCCGTTCTTTCGTTCGCGATCCGGTCCCGTGCCGGGGGGGCCACCGGCAGAGTGTGGCGGTTGTTCGCCGTCGCCACCCTCCTGTGGCTCGTCGCCGAGGTGGGCTACACCCTGACCACCGCGGACCTGGACACCGAGCCGGTCGCCTGGGTCGACTGGCTGTACATTCTCGCGCCGGTCCTGCTCTACGCGGCCGTGGCCATGCTGGCCAGAGTCATGCTGCCGGACGCCACCGTGGACATGTGGCTCGACGGGCTCATCATCGCGTTCGCCACAGCCGCGTTCGCCACCTTGTTCTACCCGAGCCTGCTGGATCACTTCGCGGACTCGGTGCCGGACACGATCATCGCCGTCACGGAGCCGTTGACCGGCCTGCTGCTGGTCTCCCTCATCGTCGCCGTCCTGGGCCTGACCGGGGCGGCCGCCGGCCCGATGTGGTGGATGCTGCTGTTCGGGGCGGCCACGTTCTGGCTGGCCGACCTGGTCTGGCTGTTCGAACTCGGGGACGCCACCTACGCCAATGGCTCCCTGGTCGACACCGGCTGGCCCGCAGGACTTCTGCTCATGGGCCTGGCCGCCTGGGCGCCCATGCGCCGCCCGCACCCCTACCCACAGCACGGCTGGGCAATGCCTTTGCTCATCACGGCATTCGCGTTCGGGGTCATTCTGTTCGCAACCACGCATCAACTGCCGTCGGTCACGGTGGTCTTCGCCGGTGCGTCGGTCCTGGTGGGCGGGATACGCAGTCTGCGGGCATTCCGTTCCGCCTCCATCCGGGCACAGACCCAGCGGCAGGCCTTCAGCGACGACCTCACCGGCCTGGCCAACCGCCGCGGCCTCGCCGAGGCCCTCGCGGCCAGCCCCGGTCAACGGGCGCTGCTGCTGGTAGACATCGACCGCTTCAAGCAGATCAACGACACCCTCGGACATCAAGCCGGTGACGATGTGCTGCAGCAACTCGCGGCCCGGTTCCAGGGCTGCGCACCCGAGCAGTCGGTCGTCGCGCGGCTCGGCGGCGACGAGTTCGCGATACTCCTACCCCCCGGCTCCGAGTGGTCACAGGCAGGCCTTATCGCCGAGCACCTGCACGAGATCGTCGGCCCGGCAGTGGTCACCACGGGCATCGAGATCCAGGTGGAGATCAGCATCGGCATCGCCTTCTGCCCACAGCACGGCACCACCATCTCGGAACTGCTCCGCACCGCCGACCGCGCCATCTACCGGGCCCGCCGCGACCGGGTGGGCAGCGTGGTGTTCGAGCCGGCCTGGGATTCTGACGACCGCGGGGCGCTGCTGCTCATGCAGGAGCTGCGCAAGGCGGTGGACCGTGACGAGTTCGTGTGCCACTACCAGCCACAACTGGACGTGATCACCGATCAGGTGGTCGCCGTGGAATCCCTCGTCCGCTGGCAACACCCCCAGCGGGGCCTGATCCCGGCCGACCAGTTCCTTCCCATGCTTGAGCAGACCGCACTCATCCGCCCGTTGTCCGACCTGGTGCTCGACCAGAGCCTGGCTC
>DAOMFH010000397.1:0-2413 GCA_035429705.1 Actinomycetota bacterium | reverse complement strand
GCGGGAACAGCACCGAGCCCAGCGGGAACATGGGCGTCGCGGTCGCGCTCACCAGACGCCGACCACCGGCCCGCTGCCGGGCACTACCGCATGATCCCTGACCAACAACACCGCGCCACTCGAGGGCACGTGTTCACCTGGCTGGTCATACACGTCCTCGAACCTACCTGGGCTGCGCGATCATGCGGTTGCCGAATCCGTCCCAGCGCCGGGCACATGCCGCACACCCGTGACCCGTCACGCTGCGTGGATCACGCGCCGCCACCCCCGTTGGCCGGGTCGTCGGGACACGGTCCAGCGAGAGTCCGATCCGGCGATCCCGGTAGTTTCGGCAGCAAACGAGGGAGGCAGTGCCGTGGCGCCGACGACTCGATCCCGGCCGTCCTTGTGGCGCCCGAGTCTGTTCGCGCTCACCTGGCAGTTGTGCACTTGGGCGGGCTGGGCCATCGTCGCACTGTCCCTGTTGAGTCTGACTACCGACGACGTGCGGGCAATGGGCCTACCCCTGGCCATGATCGCGGCGGTGATCATCCTCAGCGAATTGCGTCCCATCGTCATGACCAGACTGGTCGGCAACCCGGTTTCCATCTCCCTGGCTTTCGTCTTCGCGGCCATGTACCTCTGGGGCCTGTACCCCGCCGTCATCCTGCAGGCCGGGGCGGTGCTGCTCTCCGAACTGCTCGACCGCAAGTCGCCGTGGAAACTGCTGTTCAACGTCGGGCAGTACACCTGCAGTGTGACGGCGGCCTGGCTCGTGCTGTATTCCGCGGGAATGGCTGCCTCCCCTACCGCACCGCAAGAGGGTCTCTCCGGGATGGACCTGTGGTGGATCATCGGGTCGTGGGTGGTGTACCACCTGGTCAATCTCACGCTGGTGTCCGGCGTGTCCGCGTACTACGGCGAGACCTGGTGGGAGTCCTTCACCGAGGAGTTCTGGTTCTACACGGTGTCCGCGCTGGCGGTCCTGGCCCTGTCCCCGCTGGTGGCTGTGGTCGCGCTGGCTGACCCGTATTCGTGGACCCTCCTGCCGCTTCTGCTGCTACCGCTGCTCGCCGTGCAGAAGACCGCGGAGATGTCGCGACAACAGGAGCACCAGGCACTGCACGACCCCCTGACCGGGCTGCCGAACCGGTTGCTGCTGACCGACCGGATCGAGCAGGCGCTGGCTCGCGTTGCCCGATCGGGCAACTCGGTCCTGGTCATGTTCCTCGACCTGGACCTGTTCAAGGTGGTCAACGACAGCCTGGGACATCACGCTGGCGATGCCCTGCTCGTCGAGGTGGCCACGAGGCTGCAGTCCGCGGTCCGCTCCGGGGACACCCTCGCCCGCTTCGGGGGCGACGAGTTCGTGCTGGTCTGCGAGGACGTCAAGGCGGACGAGGTCGACGCCTTGTCCCAGCGGGTGACAGAAGCACTGCACGCCCCCTTCTCCTCGGCTGAGCAGATGGTGACAGTGACCGCCAGCATCGGCGCGGCACTGGCCACCGATTCCTCCGATCCCCAGACCCTGCTCCGGGACGCGGATGTCGCGATGTACCGGGCCAAGGACCGTGGCCGCAATCAGGTGGTGCTCTTTGAGAAAGAGATGCACCGGCAGGCCGACGTCCGGCTCCAGGACGCAGTGGGCCTGCGGCGCGCCCTGGACCGTGGCGAGTTCCTGGCCGTATACCAGCCGGTCATCGACCTGGACTCCGGCAGAACCATCGGCCTGGAGGCACTGCTGCGCTGGCAGGATCCCGATCGCGGACTGCTCACACCAGACCAGTTCATCGGCGCTGCCGAGGAGACCGGCCTCATCCTGCCGATCGGGGACTGGGTGCTCACCGAGGCACTGTCGCAGTTGCAGTTGTGGCGCGAGCAGTCCCCACAAGCCCACGACCTGTGGGTGGCGGTGAACATCTCGTCCCGGCAACTCCTCGGCCCCGAACTGGTCGACCATCTGGCTGGCGCACTGCGGGCCACTGGGATTCCGCCCTGGGCGCTGCACTTGGAGATAACCGAGTCCGTCGTCATGAATCACCTCGAGCCGGTGGTCGACACGCTCGTGGCGCTGCGGGCCCTCGGGCTGCACTTGGCCGTAGACGATTTCGGCACAGGCTACTCATCGCTGACCTACCTGAAGCGGCTGCCGGTGACGGCGGTCAAGATCGACCGTTCCTTCATCAGCGGACTCGGCGGCAGCGATGACGCCTTCGACCGGCCCATCGTCGACGCGATCATCAAGATGGCGTACTCCCTGCACCTCGAGGTGATCGGCGAGGGAGTGGAGACCCGCAGGCAGTTCGATGCGCTTCGCAGTCTCGGTTGTGGGGCGGCTCAGGGGTTCCTGTGGTCCCATCCGCTGCCCGCCGAGCACGTGCTCGACTGGGTCACCGTGCGGGCACCGACGACCTGAGTCAATCAGGGTGCTCGG
>DAOMFH010000396.1:0-2421 GCA_035429705.1 Actinomycetota bacterium | reverse complement strand
GAGGCGGCGAAGCTGGACGACGCCGCCATGGAAGTCGGGATGGACTGAGCGGCTGTCGGCCACGAACCGCTGCCATAGGCAGGTGGGGGCCGGGGCGGGCCTGCGTGTGACGTGCGGAACTGGGAACCGCAGGTTACGCGACCGTGATCCCGACGACCAGGAACAGCAAGTAGAAGACGAACGGCGGGATGTCCCGGGTGCGCAGGTACGCGACGGCGAACAGTGCATCGCAAGCGAGGACCAGCCAGCCCAGCCAACTGGGCCAAGCGCCGAGCAGCAGCCCGCCTCCGAGCAGGAGCAGGCCGGCCAGGGTCGACCACACGTACGTGGCGAACGGCCAGCCCGGGAGCTCGCCCAGGGTGAACTCGTGTGGATGGACGCCGCGCAGGTACACCGCCCACGACCATGCGAGCGCGCCCAGCAGCAGCAGTCCGCTGGATGCACCCAGACACGTCCGGGTGACCGAGTTGCTCACGGCGGCCAGCGCCCCGACCCCCAGGGATGTGATCAGGGCGCCGACTGCGTAGAGCGGCTGGCTGACCCGCCACCACACCAACCGCGCCTCGAGCATTTGTCGCCGCTTTTCGCGGTCCGGTTCGGTGAAGACGCGGGGGACTCCGATGGCTGCGCCGAGGAGGAAGATCGCCGGGCCGGTGATCAGCGCGACCCCGGCTGTGGTGTCGGGCATGGCTCCTCCCTGGCTCGGTGGCGCCGGGCCCCAATGCTGCGCCTGATCCGGCGTCTCGTCAAGGTGCCGGTGAGAAGGTCATGGGGCTTTGCCCGGTCGAGGGTCGAACCGCCGGCCGGCAGACCCTGGAAGGCCACGAGGTTCCAGGTTGGTCTCGAGGTCGGCCAAGACACGTATGGTTCCTTCAGCCTGGTGTCCGTCCTCCGACGAAACCGCGAGATCACCCGCGTCCGGGGAGTTCATCCGGAACGCATCGACCGGTGTCCAGGAGAGCGCGCCGTTCTACCACGGCACCAAGGCCAGCCCCGTGGCCGGGAGTTGCCCGAGCCGGCTACAACTCCACCTGTGGCGACGGCGTGGTTACGGGACTGGCATGAGCCGGATCTTCACCACCAGCTTCTCGTCGGTCTACCCTCTGTACTTGGCAAAGGTGCAGCGGAAGGGGCGCGCCAAGGCTGAACTGGACCAGGTGATCCAGTGGCTCACCGGCTTCGATCGTTCATCAACCACTCGGCCGTGAGCCTGGCCACGATGCTCGGCCAGACGAACAAGCCCTGCAAGTCGGCGACCGTGCGCGACCCGTACTCCGACAAGGCGATGAAGAAGGCCTCCGGGTCGTCCTCGGTGAAGTCGGTGAAGGTCAGCGGCATGACGATGGACTACCCGGGCAGCCTGAACCTCGGCAAGTCCGTCTGGCTGCCGCTGAACCTCGATGTCACGGCCCCATCGGCCTACTGGCAGGTGGTGCTGACGCAAGGGGCGAAGTCGCTGGCGGCGGTCGGCGGCGGGACTCCCGCCGGTACGTCGGGCATCCGGCTGAAGGTGCTCGGCAAACCCAAGCCGGGAGTGGCGCAACTGCAACTGACGTTCAGCCCGGCTGGCGCCACTGAGGTCAGCCGCACTGTGAAGGTCCGCTTGCGCTGAGCCCGGCCGTGAAATGTGCCGGCCGTGGCGGGTGTTACCTGCACAGCAGGAGGCGCGGCATGGACAGCCCGGTGGTGGCCCTTGATGTGGACGGTGTGCTCAACGCGCTCGGGTCCGCCAGCGGGCGTCCGATGCAGGCGGTGCTGATGAGGGACGAGTGGGTGACCCGCCTGACCAATCCGAGCGCTGCCGGTCAGGTTCTGCCGATCCGGCTGGACCCCGACCGCGACGGCCGCCTGATCGCCGCGCTGGAAGCAGTCGGGGTGTCGATCGTGTGGTGCACCACCTGGGAGGCGGCGGCCAATGAAGCCATCGGCCCGCTGCTCGGGCTCGGTCCCCGGGACGTGCTGGCCATCTCGCAGTTCGCCCGGGAGACTTCCTCGCCGGTGGCCGCGAAGATCGCCGCGATCGACCATCACTTCCCGGAACGTCGCGTGCTGTGGCTCGACGATGACGCCTGGGCGGCCCGGCGGCAATGGGCGGAACGTGCCGACCGGGAGTTCCTGGCGCCGGACCGGGAATCGGGCCTGACCACGCAGCTGCGTCTGCGCGCCCTGCGGTGGGCACTGTCCGCAACCGGGCAGGGTCCCCGGGGTGCCGATCGCCTGCTGCGCGACCCGGGCCCACTGGACTGCTCGCCGCGCGAGGCCCGGATCCTCGGCGCTGCGCATTGACGGGGCTTCGGATATCAGCAGGCGGTCAGGCCAGCCGTGGGCCGAACGGCGCAGTCGCGAGCCTGCGCGACCGGCCGTCTCCCGCCGTGAGCGCACCATCACCGCGAATGTCGCCCGGTTGTTGGGTTGACCCCG
>DAOMFH010000395.1:0-2428 GCA_035429705.1 Actinomycetota bacterium | reverse complement strand
ACTCGTCGATGATCGCCCCGCGGATCCGGTTGATCGCGTAGGTCTCGAACTTGATCTTCCTGCTGGTGTCGTACTTGTCGAGGGCGTCGATGAGGCCGAACATCCCGTACGAGACGAGGTCGGCCGACTCCACGCTGTTGGGCAGGCCTGAGCGTACGCGCCCCGCCACATACTTCACCAGGGGCGCGTAGTGCAGGATCAGGCGGTCGCGGTAGGAACGCTCGCCGGTGGTCTTGTAGTCCTCCCACAACTGCGCGAGGGCAGCGCTGTTCGCCGCCGCCTCCTGTGCGGCGATGGTGGCTTCGTCAAGCACGTAGGACTCAGGCACGTGGATGCGCCTTCTCGTAGACGGATCGCAACCGCTCCGCGGACACGTGTGTATAGATCTGCGTACTGGCCAGGCTGGCGTGGCCGAGCAACTGCTGGACGTATCGCAGGTCGGCGCCCCCGGCCAGCACGTGGCTGGCCATGCTGTGTCGCAGGCCGTGCGGGGCGAGATCAGGCAACCCCGGGAAAGCCGCTGTCGTCTGGTGGACGACCCGGCGGGCGACCCGCGCATCCAGCCTCCTGCCCCGCCTGCCCACCAGTAGTGCGGTCTCGTCGGGATCGGCCACCTCCGGACGGACGGTCACCCATCTTTGCAGCGCCCGCACACACGCGGCCGTCACGGGCACCACCCGCTGCTTGGCACCCTTCCCCATCACCCGCACCGTCCGGCGCGTGGCGTCGATGTCGCCGAGGTCGATCGAGCAGGCCTCACTGACCCGCAGTCCGCTGCCGTACAACAACTCCAGGAGCACGAGGTCCCGGATGGCCATCGGCTCGTCGGCCAGCCGGCCCAGTGTGTCCAGCGCGTCGTTGAGCCGTTCGCTGTCGGCCACCTGCGGAAGATCCGGTTTCACCTTCGGAGTCCGCAGACGAACAGTCGGATCCGAGTCCAGCACGCCCTCACGCACCGCCCACTGCGTGAAACATCTGATTGCGGCGATCCGGCGGGCGATCGTGGGCGAGCCGATCCCCCGCATCCGGGCGGCCGCCAGCCACTGCCGGATCGACTCGGTGGTCACCGGCCGGCCGTCGAGCGAATCAAGGAGGTCGACAACATCGCGCCGGTAAGCCTGCGTGGTGTGCTCCGAGAAGCCCCGCTGCGTGCGCAAGTAGTCGGTGAATGCAGGGATGACGGCACCGAACACGGGGTGCGCAGCACCCACGTGCCCGTCTGCTGGTGCCTGACCTCGCACGCAGGTCAGACTGCCGAATACCCCCCATGGGAGTCAACCGGACCACGCCGTGTCGCCCAACATCGCCCCGAGATCCTCCGGCCCCATCACCAACGCCGCCCAGCCATCCGCGATGGCTTGGTGGACCCCACCTGAGGATGGACTGTCGATCCGGCCCGGAACGGCCAGCACCAGACGACCGAGGTCGGCGGCGCTGCGCCCGGTATTGAGCGCACCCGATCGCTGTGCGGCCTCGACGACGACCGTCACACCGGCGGTCGCGGCGATCAGCCGATTGCGATGCAGAAACGCCTGTGGGCTCAACGGAGTTCCAGGTGGGTGCTCCCACACGACGGCGCCAGATCCCGCCGCCCGCCGGAACATCGCTTCGTGCCGCGCCGGGTAGATGTGACCCGCCCCGCCCGCCGCGTACAGCACGGTGCGCCCACCGGCGGCCAGCGACCCCTCGTGGGCGGCCGCATCGATACCGAAGGCCCCACCCGACACCACCTGCCGCCCGCCACCCACCACCACTTCCGCGAAGCGGCGCGCGCACTCCCGGCCGTAGTCGGTGCAGCGACGCGACCCGACGATCGCGACGCAGGCGTCCGTCTCGGTGGGCAACTGCCCGTACAGCCACAGCAGCACCGGTTCGGCCTCGCCCAGCGACGACAGTCCCGAAGGCCAGCCCGCGGCCCCGGCCGTGAGCACCCGACCACCTCGCTGCAACCAGGGGTCGAGCAGTTCGCGGCCGGCGTTCTCGACCTGATGAGCCCCGACTAGCGCGCCGGCCCGCCCCAGGAGGTCGTCGCCGCCGGTGTGACCTGCCGCACTGAGAACCGCCGCCGCGCACAAGGAGATGTCCATCCCCCGATCGTGCCGCCCCCTTGCGACATCCAGACGGTTCCCGTGATCACCTGTGGATCACTCCGGCGAGTTGTCCCCAGCAGGCAGGTCCTCGACGTTGACGTCCTTGAACGTGAGGATGCGCACAGTGCGCGCGAACCGGCCCTGCCGGTACATGTCCCACACCCACACATCGCGAAGGAACACCTCGAAGAAGACCTCGCCGCCATCGGTGGTGCGCACCTGGACGTCGACGTCGTTGGCCAGGTAGAAGCGGCGCTCGGTCTCCACCACATGGCGGAACATACCCACCACCTCGCGGTACTGCCGGTAGAGATCGAGTTCGACCTCGCTCTCGTACC
>DAOMFH010000394.1:1238-2431 GCA_035429705.1 Actinomycetota bacterium | reverse complement strand
AAGATGCGGATGCACTACATCCGGATCCTTCCGGATGACCGAGTGGTCGTGGAGCTCTCGCCCTACGACTTGACCCGGGGACGCATCGTCTACCGGTACAAGTGAGGAATCTGCAGGACACCGATGAAGGTTCAACCCAGCGTGAAGAAGATGTGCGACAAGTGCAAGGTGATTCGTCGCAACGGTCGCGTCATGGTGATCTGCGACAATCCCCGCCACAAGCAGCGCCAGGGCTGACCCCTGGTACGACGTCCTCCGAACCTGGCGCCCCCGCCATAGGGCTGCCAGACGCCACCCCCGGACGCGAAGGCCGGGGACCCACCAGGGCGGTGGGACCGATGACGTCACCACACCTTCGCCGTTAGCAACAGGAGAGCCCAATGGCACGCATCGTGGGTGTCGACCTGCCGCGCGAGAAGCGCGTCGAGGTCGGCCTTACCTACATCTACGGGATGGGCCGGTCCCGCGCCCAGAAAGCCCTGGCCGCCACCGGTGTGAGCCCCGACACCCGGGTGCGCGACCTGACCGACGCCGATGTGATCGCGCTTCGCGACTTCATCGAGGCCAACTACCAGACCGAGGGTGACCTGCGCCGGGAGGTGCAGGCGGACATCCGCCGGAAGGTGGAGATCGGGTCCTACCAGGGCCTGCGCCACCGCCGCGGTCTGCCCGTGCGTGGGCAGCGTACGCACACCAACGCGCGGACCCGCAAGGGCAAGCGCAAGACGGTCGCCGGCAAGAAGAAGGTCGGCAAGTGAGCATTCGAGCAGGAGTCTGAGCAGCCATGGCATCCCAGAAGGGCGCGAAGAAGCCGCGCCGCAAAGAGAAGAAGAACGTGGCGTTCGGCCACGCCCACATCAAGAGCACGTTCAACAACACCATCGTCACCATCACCGATCCGCAGGGCCACGTGGTGGCCTGGTCGTCCTCGGGCCAGGTGGGTTTCAAGGGGTCGCGCAAGTCGACTCCCTACGCCGCGCAGATGGCCGCCGAGTCCGCCGCCCGCCGGGCCATGGACCACGGCATGCGCAAGGTCGACGTGTTCGTCAAGGGTCCCGGGTCCGGTCGCGAGACGGCCATCCGCTCCCTGCAGGCCACCGGTCTGGAGGTCGGAACCATCCAGGACGTCACCCCCGTTCCGCACAATGGCTGCCGTCCGCCGAAGCGGCGCCGGGTCTGAGAGCCAGGAGATA
>DAOMFH010000394.1:0-1138 GCA_035429705.1 Actinomycetota bacterium | reverse complement strand
CCGGCTGGACAACGTGGTCTTCCGCGCCGGCCTGGCCAAGAGCCGGGACATGGCCCGCCAACTGGTGCGGCACGGCCACATCACCGTCAACGGGCACAAGGTGGACATCCCGAGTTACCGGGTTTCCCCCAACGACATCGTCGAGGTGCGCAACAAGTCGCGCGAGCTGACCCCGTTCATCGTGGCGCACGCCGAGGCCGGCGACCGCGAGGTGCCGGGCTGGCTGGAGGTCATCCCCTCGCACTTCCGTGTGCTGGTGCACTCCCTGCCCAAGCGTGAGCAGATCGACACGCTGGTCCAGGAACAGCTCATCGTCGAGCTCTACTCGAAGTAACCCGCGGCACCTCGCCGCGGTCCCGGGACGTCATATAGCGGTCGTCCCAGAAAGGAAGAGAAAGTGCAGATCGCCAGTCGGCCAGTCCTGACCGAGGAGTTCGTCTCGGAGACGCGCTCCCGGTTCGTCCTCGAGCCGCTCGAGCCGGGTTTCGGATACACCCTCGGCAACAGCCTGCGGCGCACGCTGTTGTCCTCGATCCCCGGCGCTGCTGTGACCAGCATCCGCATCGAAGGGGTGCAGCACGAGTTCAGCACCGTTCCCGGGATGACCGAGGACGTGACCGAACTGGTGCTCAACGTCAAGGGCATCGTGGTCAGCACCGAGATGGACGAGCCCGTCACGATGTACCTGCGTGCGGATGGCCCCGGCGAGGTCACCGTGGGAACCATCGAGGCGCCCACCGGCGTCGAGGTGCACAACCCCGAGTTGCACCTGGCCACCCTGGGTGAGAATGCCTCCCTGTCGATGGAGCTGACCGTCGAGCGCGGCCGTGGCTATGTGCCGGCGGCCGCCGGCTCGATGGTGGAGAAGCAGCCCGGCCGGATCCTGGTCGACGCGATCTACTCCCCGGTGCTCAAGGTGACCTACAAGGTCGAAGCGACCCGGGTCGAGCAGCGCACCGACTTCGACCGCCTGATCGTCGACGTCGAGACCAAGCCGAGCATCCAGGCCCGCGACGCGGTGGCCAGCGCCGGCAAGACCCTGGTCGAACTGTTCGGCCTGGCCCGCGACCTCAACGAGGCAGCCGAGGGCCTCGAGCTCGGACCGTCCGAGGTGGACACCTACATGGCCGAGCAGTTC
>DAOMFH010000393.1:0-2439 GCA_035429705.1 Actinomycetota bacterium | reverse complement strand
GGTGGCCACCGCGTGGCAGATGGCGTCGGAGTTGATCCACATCCTCGGGGTGGGACCTGTACGGGGAGCCAAAGGCAGCCGCCCACCTTGTGTGCGATACCCACAGCCACGCCGCGGGGCTTGTACCACACCGGCGTTACATGTAACGATTGATCATGGCCGTTCAGCAGCGCGTTTCCGAGTACCGGCGCCGAATGCGCGCACGTGGCTACCGACCAATCCAGATCTGGGTTCCTGACGTACGCACTGCCGCTTTCGCCGCGCAGGCCGCTCGCGAGTCCGCGCGACTGGCGGCGGCGGACCACGCCGGCGACGACCAGGACTTCGTCGACGCCATCTCGATCGGCCTGGACTTCGAGGAGTGAATCGAGGGGAGGTCTGGACCGCCGCCGGGGGCGTCTACGCATCCAAGCCACGCCCCGTACTGATCATCCAAGACGATCGATTCCACGCCACGGGCTCAGTGGTGGTCGTCCCGCTCACCACACAAGTGGTCGAGGCCCCCATCACCAGGGTGCCCATCAACGCCAATGAGATGTCGGGAATCGCTGAAGACAGTCACGCCATGGTGGACAAGATCACAACAGTCCGTCGCAGCCAGCTCGGCAAGCGGGCCGGTCGGGCGACGCCCGCTCAGATGGTCGATGTCGAAAGAGCACTTCTGGTCTTCCTCGGGCTTGCGGGCTGAACCACAAGCGACCACCGCCTCGTCGGCCCACCATTCGGCACGAGCCGCCGCAATGTCGGCCAGTGCAACGCCGACCCCCTCAGGCAGGCTTGTGGGCCCGGATGAGCGCCGAGCGGACCACGCCGTCGACCGACGCGATGACCTCCTCGAGGTCCATGTCCGCAGGGATCACCGCCGGTCCATCTGCGCCACGAGGGTCTCCGGGTCAGCGCGGCCGAACAAGGCCGTCGGCTCGATGGAGACGTTGACATGGGACTGCGACACCGTTGGCGGCCGCCCTTGATTGGAGTGCACCCAGCACTGCGCCGAAGGCCTTCACATCGTGATGACGATCTTGCCCGCGAACCCTCCGCCGAGGTAGTGCCGCATTGCCTGCGGACCCTCACTCAACGGGAACACCCGATCGATCACCGGCACGACGGCGCCCTCGTCGATCAGCCTCACGAGCAGTGCCACATCGTCGGCCTTGTTCGCCCGGTACACCACCAGGCTGACCCGCCTGCCCGCGGACAGGCGCAGCGTCTGCCCCAGGACCGCGGCCGTGACCAGCCGCCCGGTGCTGCCGCCGATGACCCCGCAGACCCCGCCCGGGCGCAGCGCCCGCCGGTAGTCCCCGAGCGATCTGCGGCCCACGACGTCGAGGATCAGGTCATAGCGCTGCCCGCTGCGTGTGAAGTCCTCCCTCGTGAAGTCGACCACATCGTCCGCGCCCACCCTGCGCATCGCCTCGAGTTTCCCGGGGCCGTCGACCCCCGTGACCTGCGCCCCGTTGGCCTTGGCGATCTGGATGGCGAAGGTGCCCACGCCACCACCACCGCCGTTCATCAGCAACCGTTGACCCGCAGTGAGCGGGCCCGCCTTGCGCAGCCCGGCGACTGCCAGCCCACCGGCCTGGGGGACGGCCGCCGCTTGTTGGAAGGACAGGGACGCGGACTTGCGCGTCAACGCGGATTCGGGGGCCCGCGCGTACTCGGCGAAGGCTCCGAAACCGCTCGCGGACAGGTCCCCGAACACCTCGTCCCCCGGCTGGAACCCGGTGACCGCGGGGCCCACGGCTTCGACCACACCGGCGATGTCGGAGCCCAGAACGCGGTGCCGGGCCCGACGAGGCCCACCGATCCGATTGATCAGCGGGGCTCCTCGCATCAGGCCGTTGTCCCACTCGTTGAGCGATGCCGCATGCACCCGCACCAGCACGTCCTCCCGGCCCAGTTGCGGGATCGGCAGGTCGACGATTCTCAGCACTTCGGGACCGCCGTACCCGTCCTGCACGAGGGCCTTCATGAGATGACCTCCAGCAGGTCCCGCATCCGCACCCAGTTGGCCCGCTCCCACCGCCCGCCGAACGCGGCGAACACCGGCGTGGCCAGCCGGGCGGCACCGTGCAGTCGGTAGATCCAGTCCCACCTCAGCAGCGTGCCGTCACCGACGGGTGTGAAACCGACCGTGCCATCGGTGGTCATCATCGGGCTGCGGGTGCGCGAACTGATGCTGTGCGGCCGATCGAACCCGGTGATCTCGACCTCCATCCGCATGCGCCCACCCATCATGGCGACGAACCGGCTGCCGGCGCCCACCGGCGGCGGGGTCAGCCACTCGACACCAGTCATGGCGGGGTTCCACGAGGGCTCGTCGGCGGCCATGTCGAACACCTCCTCGACCGGGCGCGCGATGAATATCTGTCCCGACATCCGCCGTCCCCCGCCGCCGGCTTTCGCGAACGCCCGGAGCCCGGCTGCAACGTCCGGCCC
>DAOMFH010000392.1:0-2440 GCA_035429705.1 Actinomycetota bacterium | reverse complement strand
CCACTCCGGATTCGAGGGGGCCGATGTGCTGGTCACCCGGTTCCAGGGCGACACCGGTGAGGCCGATCCGCAGTTGCGGGCATTGCTGGGGGATCCCGAGAGCTACGGTGCGCAGCGCGCGATCGTCGACAGCCTGGCCCAGGGCCGCCTGCTGATCCCCGTGGTGGCCAACCTGGACGAGAAGGACGCCCACGGCGCGGACAAGCACAGCCACATGGCCACGGTGACGATCGCCGACGAGGCCGGACGAAAGGCGCTGCTGTGCTTCACCGGGGTGGACTCCGTGGCCGCATGGCGGGCAGATGCCCGGCCGATCCCCGTGTCCGGCGTGGAGGCGGCCCAGGCGGCACTGCAGGAGGACTGCGCGGCGCTGCTGATCGACATGGCCGGACCGACGCGTTACGCGGTGGCCGGCACCGGACTGTGGGCGCTGGCCGCCGGCGGACCGTGGCGGCACCCGCTGGACGAGCCCGGGGTCGCTGAGATCCTGCAGGATGCGCTGGCCGACAGCGGATTGGACGGGCGCTACGAACCAGACCCCTCCACGGTGGACGGCGTTTCGCTGGTGCTTGCGGTCGCAGACATGCCGAAGGCGCAGGCCCTGGCCGACGTGCTCAGCCACACGCCCGCGGTGCAGGCCCGGGTCAGTTCGCTGGAGATCCGACTGGACCGGTGAACTTCTCCCCAGGTCCCTGGCCGGGTTCATCGGGCACGATCGACGCTTCCCGGAAGGCCAGCTGCAGCGACTTCAGTCCGTCGCGCAGCGGCCGCGCGTGGAACGTCCCGATGTAGGGGGAGGCGGCGGTCAGCAGACCCGCCAGTGACTCGATGAGTGTGCGTGCCTCATCCAGATCCGCCTGCTCGGGGTCCTCGCCGAGCCCGCATTTCACCGCAGCAGCGGTCATCAGGTGCACGGCGACGGTTGACACGACTTCGACGGCGGGGACGTCGGCGATGTCGCGTTCGGCGGTGGCGGGATCCATGCGCCCCAGCATGTCACGGTGTTCTGTGCGGCTTGACTACCGTGGTCGGGTGCACAGGGATGCGGTGAGCGAGGGCTTGCGCGGGTTGTTCGGGGCGGAGCCGGTTCTGTCGGTGCCCGACCCGACCGGCCAGCCGTGGCTGCAGGTCAAGTACGGCGACGACCCCGACCAGGTGTTCGGTGTTGTGCGGGCCACGCTCGGCGACCGGACGGTGATTGTGAAGGTCAATCCGCCGCGCGGCATCGGCCAGAGCCTGATCCCGTGGATCATCGCCGAGCAGGGTATCGACCTGCCGGCCGACTACGCCGCGTTCGGGGCGGCGGCGGAGACTTCCGGCACCAGCGGGCGGGAGCCGGCGGTGTACGAGCTGCCGGCCGCACAGCCGCTCACCCCCGCCGAACTCGGGCGGTTCACCGTGGCCGGGCAGACCGCCCTGGTGCTCGAGGACGTCGGCGAGTTGTCCGGGCTGGACCCCAGCGGCGCGATCGCCCGGTGGCCGGTCGCCCGGATCGAGGCCGCGCTGCGGGCGGTCGCCGCCTTCCACGCCGCCACCGCCGGGCACGACTACCCATGGACCATCGGCCGGCCGACCACCCCCACGGTCCTGGCTGACGTGGACCTGTGGCGGGCGATTCTGCGGGATGCGGCCGTGCGGCTGCCCGAGGTCCTGCCCGCTGAGGCGCTGGCCGTGCGCCTGCAGACGCTCGACACCGTCTCGCGCTGGCATCCGGCCAAAGACGTGATGCCCACCTGCCTGGTCCACAACGACTTCAACCAGCGCAACGTGGGCTTCCGGGCGTCCGGTGACGTGGTCGTCCTCGACTGGGAGCTGGCCCGGGTGAACACCCCGCAGCGCGACGTCGCCGAACTGCTCACGTTCACCCTGGACGCCCACACCACCGCCGACGAGCTGCTGCACCTGCTGGCCGTGCACTGGCAGGCCCTGGCCGACCACGGGATGCATGTGGATCCGGATGTCTACGCGCGGGCGGCCGCCGCCGAGTTCCGGGTGCAGTCCTTCGACCGGGTGGGGATGCAACTGATCTTCGGGGCGGCCTTCGACCTGCCGTACCTGATCCGGATCAACCGGACCGTGGACCATCTGGTGGCGTTGACGGGGCAGTAGGCGCCCGGCGCGAGTGTGGTTCCTCCACAAGTGGGCACGACACCCTTCGCGCTGCCCAGTTGAGGAGGAGTCGCGGCGGACATTTCGGACATTGGGTGCGAATCCTCTCCACATCTGGGCAGAAGGTGAGTTTTACGGTCGTGCGGTGCCCAGTTGTGGAGGCGATGCAGGGCAAAGGAGTCCTTGCGGATTCTGCGCGGTGGTCCCCCTCGACGGTGTTCTCGCGGACCACCACGGTGCTCAACCTGCTGGATGTCGAGGCCGAGACGGACAAGCGTGGCACTGTGGGGGTTGCGCGACGAGTCGTCGCGCGGGCGTGTGGTGTGTAGCG
>DAOMFH010000391.1:0-2441 GCA_035429705.1 Actinomycetota bacterium | reverse complement strand
CCTAGTCTCCGGATGCGGGGGTTGAGTTCTCCCGCACATGGGTTCTCGGACCTTCGTCGGGGGGCGGCTGTCTATGCGGGCAGGAGCCGGCGACGGGGTTCCCGCGCGGCACCCCCATCGGGGCCGGACATCAGCGGCTCTTGGCGAATCCGGGCAAGGCTGGCAGATTGAGCCGCATGCGCAAAGTGCTGCGGCCCGACGGCTACCACGGGGCCGGCCGGCGCACGCGACACTTCGAGGGCTGGTACATCAAACTGGTCGACGCGCAGCGCGACGCAAGGATCGCGATCATCCCCGGCGTCTTCCTCGCTCCCCGGCAGGACGGGGGGCATGAGGCGTTCGTGCAGGTCCTCGACGGGGCCACCGGTCGCAGTTGGTACACCCGGTACCCGATGTCGCAGTTCAGCGCCAGGAACGACACCTTCGCGGTGCAGGTAGGACCGAATCGCTTCACCCGCGGCGGGATTGTGCTCGAGCTGCCGGAGGTGGATCTGGCCGGCCGGGTGGACTTCGGACAACCCCTGGATCCCTGGCCGATCACCCTGCGATCACCCGGCGCGATGGGCTGGTACGCGTGGATGCCGTTCATGGAGTGCTACCACGGTGTGGTGTCGTTCGGCCACGGACTCTCCGGCAGCCTCATGCACGAAGGCCGGGAACGGGACTTCACGGGCGGCCGGGGCTACATCGAGAAGGACTGGGGGAAGGCCTTCCCAGCCGGCTACGTCTGGATGCACTCCAACCACTTCGGCGACCCGTCGGTGAGCCTGATGGCCTCCGTCGCGATCATCCCGTGGCTGCGCGGGCAGTTCCAGGGGCTGCTCATCGGGGTGCGGCATGCGGGCCGCCTGCACCGTTTCGCCTCCTACACGGGGGCGAAGGTCGAGGACCTGCGCCTTGACGATGACCAGGTGCGGCTCGCGGTCCGGGCCCGCGACGGCACCACCCTGCGGGTCACCGCCACCCGGCCCGGCGGCGCCTTCCTGCACGCCCCCGTCCGGACCGAGATGCACAAGCGCGTCGAGGAGACGCTGGAATCGACGGTCGAACTGCGGATTGCGGGTCCGGACGGCGAGATTCTGCTCGACGACGTGGGTTCGGCCGCCGGCCTCGAAGTCCACGGTGACATCGATCGGCTGGTCCGGATGGGCGAGTAGCCGGCTGGGGCATCCCGGTCGGGCGCACGGTCTCTGACCGGACACCAGTGCCTCGACCCGAAGATCAACTATCACCCATACGGGCACTGGCAGCCGCCCCACAGATGGCGCTAGCATCCCGCCATGCGTGCGATGACCCGAGTGCTGCTGACCGCTCTGTCCGCCCTGGCAGTCGCCGCCGGCCTGCTCGCCACACCAGCCCACGCCGCCCAGCCGACTGTGGCCGTGCTTGCCGGTCGGGTGGAGGTCACAATCCCGGGCAAGAAACCGTCGAGGGCCAAACTGGTCGTCGCGGGCGCGAAGTACCGGCTGACCCGTTCGGGGAAGGTGTGGAGGACCAAACCACTGTCAACCGAGGTGCTGGCCGCCCTAGCCGGTCAACGGGCCAAACTGAAGCTCAAGGTGGGCAAGAAGAAGAAGACACTGACCGCGAGCGTGCCCGCACTCGCGGTCACGCCGCCGCCCCCGCCACCGGTCACCCCACCACCGCTGTTCGTCGCCCCCGGGGTGGACCGGACCGGCAACGAGGCCTGGGATGCAGTCAAGGGCTACTTCGCGAACTCGACCGTCACGAACTGCCCGGCGGCATGGCCGAACTGTGCGGTCGAGGAGCGCTACGGCTACTTCGAGAACGGAACCCACTGGTACTGCCGGCTGACCCCCAACTCAGGCTCGGACATCAAGTCGGTGGGTTCCATTCAGCAGATCATCGGCGCCGAGCAGAAGGCCGACGGGGCCTGGGCGGTCTCGTACGAGTTACTGACGTACGGATACACCAAGTACTACACAGTGCGGGTCGCCGCCGATGGCTCAGCCATCGTGCAGTACTGGGATACCGGAACCGACGTGAACGGCCCGCCGACCAGCGTGAACACCGGCATGACCTGGATGCGCGGGGCCAAGGACTGCTCCTACTGAGCAGTTGCTCGGCTCACGCCGACTTCTCGCCGCGCTCCCGGCGTGGCTTCCGCGGCACCAGTGTCGGGTTGACGTTGTCCTCGACGACCTCGCGGGTGATCCGGACGGTTGCGATGTCGGTGCGGCTGGGGACGTCGTACATGACGTTGAGCAGCACCTCCTCCAGGATGGCCCGCAACCCGCGCGCACCGGTTCCGCGCAGCAGCGCCTGATCGGCGATCGCGACCAGCGCCTCCTGCTCGAACTCCAGCTCGACGCCGTCGAGTTCGAACAGCCGCTGGTACTGCTTGCTCAAGGCGTTCTTCGGCTCCGTGAGCACCTTGATCAGGGCCTCCCGGTCGAGCTGGGTGACCGAGGTGAACACCG
>DAOMFH010000390.1:0-2443 GCA_035429705.1 Actinomycetota bacterium | reverse complement strand
CGCTGCATCGGTTAGCGAACGCTGCATCGGTTAGCGAACGCTGCATCGGTTAGCGGGAATGGGCCCGATTCTTGCTCACGGATGTTGCGATTGCTCACGGATGTTGCGATCGCTCACGCCTTTGGCGCAAGAGCGGCGCCGTGCGTCGCAGGAGCCGCGTCAAGCCCTGGTCCAAGACCGTCACCCCCGGTCCAAGACCGTCACCCCCGGTCCAGTCAGCCGACCGAAAAGCACCGAACGCGGTCCACACGGCCCCACCGGCTACACTGGACCCACGGTTACTGAACGGACGCTCGGTAACCGCTGTGTCATTGCGTCCGCGTAGATCAAGGATTGTCCATGGACACTGCCACCAAGCAGAAGATCATCGGTGAGTACGCCACGGCCGAAGGCGACACCGGAAGCCCCGAGGTGCAGGTCGCTCTGCTGAGCCACCGCATCTCGCACCTCACCGAGCACCTGAAAGAGCACAAGCACGACCACCACAGCCGCCGCGGACTGCTGCTGCTCGTGGGACGTCGCCGCCGACTGCTCGACTACCTGGCCCGCACCGACATCGAGCGCTACCGTTCGCTGATCGCGCGGCTGGGCATCCGGCGATGACCCGCGGTGCCGGGGGCGATTCACTGCTCCCGGCACCGGACTACGAACCACAACCCGGGGCAGCTTGACCGCCTCGGTCCTCGGTGGTGATGGCCCGCGATGCGGACCGTCTCGATCGAAGACCGGCGCCGGCGGCCCCTCGCACAAGAAGGAGGGCCCATGGAGGGTTCCCAGATTCAATCCGCCGAGACCGTTCTGGACAACGGTCCGTTCGGCACCCGCACCGTCCGGTTCGAGACCGGACGCCTGGCCCGGCAGGCCGCCGGGTCGGCCACCGCATACCTGGACGGCGACACCATGCTGCTGTCCACCACGACGGCCGGAAAGCACCCGAAGGACCAGTTCGACTTCTTCCCGCTGACCGTCGACGTCGAGGAGCGGATGTACGCCGCCGGGCGCATCCCCGGCTCGTTCTTCCGCCGCGAAGGCCGTCCCGGTGAGGACGCGATCCTCACCTGCCGGCTGATCGACCGGCCGCTGCGCCCGAGTTTCGTCAAGGGCCTGCGCAACGAGGTCCAGGTCGTGATCACGATCATGTCGCTGAACCCCGACCAGCCGTACGACGTGCTGGCGATCAACGCGGCATCGATGTCCACCCAGTTGTCCGGCCTGCCGTTCAGCGGGCCCATCGGCGGGGTCCGGGTGGCGCTGGTCCAGGACCGCTGGGTCGCGTTCCCCAGTCACTCCCAGCTGGAGGAGGCCGTGTTCGACATGGTCGTCGCGGGCCGGGTCGTCGGTGACGACGTGGCGATCATGATGGTCGAGGCGGAGGCCACCGAGGCCACCGTCGAACTGGTGCGCGGCGGAGCCGCCGCACCCACGGAGACGGTCGTGGCCGAGGGCCTGGAGGCCGCCAAGCCGTTCATCCGCCAGCTCTGCGAGGCGCAGTCCGACCTGGCCGCCCGGGCCGGCAAGGAGACCCGCGAGTTCCCGGTGTTCCTGGACTACCAGGACGACGCGTACCAGGCTGTGGAAGCCGCGGCGGGCGACAAGCTCGCGCAGGCGCTGACCATCGCCGACAAGCAGGAGCGGGAAGCCGCCCTGGACGAGATCAAGGACGAGGTCGCCGCCGGGCTGGCCGAGCAGTTCGAGGGCCGCGAGAAGGAGATCGGCGCCGCCCTGCGGGCCGTGACCAAGAAGCAGGTCCGCCAGCGGGTCCTGCGCGACAAGGTCCGCATCGACGGGCGCGGCCTGTCGGACATCCGGGCGCTGTCCGCCGAGGTGGACGTGATCCCGCGGGCCCACGGTTCGGCGCTGTTCGAGCGCGGCGAGACCCAGATCATGGGCGTCACCACGCTGAACATGCTGCGCATGGAGCAGCAGCTGGACACGCTGAGCCCGGTGACCCGCAAGCGCTACATGCACAACTACAACTTCCCGCCCTACTCCACCGGTGAGACCGGCCGGGTGGGCAGCCCGAAGCGCCGCGAGATCGGCCACGGGGCACTGGCGGAGCGGGCGCTGATCCCGGTGCTGCCGAGCAGGGAGGACTTCCCGTACGCGATCCGTCAGGTGTCGGAGGCGCTCGGGTCCAACGGCTCGACGTCCATGGGCTCGGTGTGCGCGTCGACCCTGTCGCTGCTCAACGCCGGTGTGCCGCTGAAGGCGCCGGTGGCCGGCATCGCGATGGGCCTGGTCTCCGACGAGGTGGACGGGCAGATGCAGTACGTGGCGCTGACCGACATCCTCGGGGCCGAGGACGCTTACGGCGACATGGACTTCAAGGTCGCCGGCACCAGCGAGTTCGTCACCGCCCTGCAACTGGACACCAAGCTCGACGGCATCCCCGCCAGCGTGCTGGCCGGTGCCCTGGAGCAGGCCCACGACGCCCGGATGACCA
>DAOMFH010000389.1:0-2448 GCA_035429705.1 Actinomycetota bacterium | reverse complement strand
CCTGTGGGGATGGTGGAGCCTGCGCGGAAGGTGTGTGGGGTCGACGTCCGCGCTCACAGCCCGAGAAGCCGGGCAGCCAGGTCGGCCATCACCTCGTCGGCGCCGCCTCCGATGCCTAGGATCCGGGCGTCGCGGTAGTGGCGCTCGACCTCGCCGTCGCTGACGTAGCCCAGCCCGCCCAGCAGTTGCACCGCACGATCGGTTACGTAGGCGGCGCAGTTGACACCGGTCTGCTTGGCGTAGATGGCGTCGAGCAGTGTGGCCTGCGGGTTGGCGGCCACCGAGCGGATGTAGGAGCGGGCCACCTCGGTGCGCCGGGTCATCTCAACGACCGTGTGCCGGACCACCTGCCGGGTGCTCAGCGGGCGCCCGAACGTCTCCCGCTGCGAGATCCATTGCCGGGTGAGGTCGACGCAGCGGGCCGAGGTCGCATAGCCGGTCACGCCCAGTGAGATGCGTTCGGTGGCGAAGTGGCGGGCCAGTGAGGCGAATCCATCCTCCGTGATGAGTTCGGCGCGGGCGTCCACGAGTCCGAGCTCAGCGGTGTCCGAGCAGTGCCAGCCCATCTTCTCCAGTCGACTGGTGACCTGGTACCCCGGCTGGTCGGTGGGCACGGCGAACAGTCCCACCCCGCCGGCGCCAGGGATCCCACGCAGCCGGGCCGCGACGACGGCCACATCCGCGCGGGCGCCGGACGTGATGAACGTCTTCGAACCGTTCAGCACCCACGAGTCGCCCGACTCGTCGGCGCGGGTGCGCAGACCGGCCACATCCGAGCCGCCGCCGGGTTCGGTCACTCCCAGGCAGGCGATGCGCTGCCCGGCCAGTACCGGCCGGACCCAGCGGTCGATGAGGTCCTCGTCTCCGGAGTCGATGATGTGAGGAATGGCGATGCCGTGGGTGAACAACCCCGCGATCACGCCCCCGGAGCCCCCCGCGGCCAGGATGGCCTCAGTGATCACGTAGGCGTCCACCAGCCCCCCACCGGCGCCTCCGACCTCCTGCGGGTATCCGACCCCGAGCAGACCGAGTGCGCCGGCCTGCTCGTGCAGTGTGCGCGGAAGCTCACCGGCGTGCTCCCACTCCCGAAGGTGCGGTGTGATGTGTTGAGCGGTGAAGTCGCTGACGGTCCGGGCGAGCGCGAGACGCTCGTCGGTCATGAACGGCATGACGCCAGCGTAGGGCGGCAGGGCGGCTCCCGTGGCCGGATTCGGATGCCGACTCGTCGCGTTGCCTGCGTGCGAATCGGTTCGCCTCCCAGCAGACTGGCAGGATGCGCAAGCACTGGGGATGGGGGTCGGCCGAACGGGCGCTGAACGGCGATCAGATCGCACAGGCGGCACCGGGCATCGCAACTCTGCTGGGATTCGGCCGCACGGACGTGGAACTGCCGGTTCCGTTGGAAAGGGCCGACCTGCCCGTTGCCCGCATCAGTCCCGGCACCCTGGGCGATATCGCAGCCAGCGATCGCCACACCCGCGCGACGCATGCCTTGGGGAAGGCCTACCGGGATGTGATCCGAGGCTTCCGGGGGGACTTCACCACCGCCCCGGACTTCGTGGCCATGCCCCGCAGCGAGGCCGATGTCGAGCGGATCCTGGAATGGTGCCAGACGCGGGGTGTGGCGGTCATCCCGTACGGCGGCGGCACCAGTGTCGTGGGCGGGATCGAGCCACGGGACCTCAGCGCGTTCAACGGGGTGGTGAGTCTGGACACCAGCCGGATGGACCGGGTCCTGGAGGTGGATGCCACTTCCCGGGCGGCTCTCATCGAGGCGGGCGCGTCGGGCGCCGGTCTGGAGGACCAACTACGTGCGCACGGGTTGACCACTCGCTTCTTCCCGCAGTCGTTCGAGTTCTCCACGCTGGGGGGCTGGCTGGCCACCCGCGCCGCGGGCCACTACGCCTCGGGCCCGACCCATATCGACGACCTCGTTGAGTCCATCCGGGCGGTGACCCCCCGCGGGGTCTGGGAGTCGCTCCGGCTACCGGCCAGTGGAGCGGGTCCCAGCCCGGACCGGTTGTTGCTCGGCAGCGAGGGCACGCTGGGGGTGATCACCCGGGCCTGGGTGCGGGTGGTGCCCCGGCCCGAGTACAAGCACACGGCCACGGTCCGGTTCGACGGATTCCCATCCGGTTGTGACGCCATCCGGGACATCCTGCAAGCGGGCCTGCTGCCGGGCAACTGCCGTCTCATCGACGGTGCGGAGGCCCCCGGCGCCGATGAGCGCGCGATGCTCGTCCTGGGTTTCGAGGGCGGGGTGGACATGTCGGGATTGCTCGACGCCGCATTGCGGATCTGCCTGTCACACGGCGGGGAGGTGCAGTCGGCCGCTGGTGGTGAGCGGGAGTGGCGGGGCATGTTCCTGGAGGCGCCGTACCTGCGCGACACCCTGGTCAGCCTGGGGATCATGGCCGAGACGTTCGAGACGGCGGCGACCTGGGACCG
>DAOMFH010000388.1:0-2458 GCA_035429705.1 Actinomycetota bacterium | reverse complement strand
GTGCCGGGCATCTTCCTGGCCGGGATGGCGCTGGCCAACCTGGGCATAATGCTCGCGTTCATGACGCCGATCCAGAACCTGCTGCCGCGCATGTCTGAGCAGATCGCGGGCAGCGGCGGCAAGGAGGTCGCGCTGGCGGTCGTGCTCGGGATCGGCGTGGTCGGCTCCGTGATCGGCAACCCGTTGGCCGGCGCACTATCCGACCGCACGACGTCTCGCTTCGGGCGGCGGCGGCCGTGGATGCTCGGCGGCTCGTTGATCGGGCTGGCGGGGATGCTCCTATTGCCGTCCATGACCACCGTGGTCGGTCTGACCATCGCCTGGCTGTTCGTGCAGTTCGCAGTCAACGCCGCCTACGCGGCACTCACCGCGACCATCCCGGACCAGGTGCCGGTGGCACAGCGCGGGGCCGCCTCCGGCTGGGTGGGGCTCGCGCAGACCCTGGGGGTCGTGCTGGGGGTGGCGCTGGTGTCGTTCGTGGTGCTCGCCCTGGCCCAGGGCACGTACCTGATCGGGATCCTGTTCGTGCTGTTCGTGCTGCCGTTCATGTTCATCCTGAAGGACCCGCCGCTGAGCAAGCAGGACCGGCCGGACTTCCACCTCGGCACGTTCGTGAAGGGCTTCTGGGTGTCTCCCAGGCTGTACCCGGACTTCGGCTGGGCCTGGCTGGCCCGCTTCCTGGTGGGGCTCTCGATTTCCATGGCGACGCTCTACCTGCTGTTCTACTTGCAGGACCACCTGGGCTTCACCTCGGATGAGGCGTCGCAGAAGCAGACGATCCTCATCGCGCTCTACGCATTCGGCACGATGCTGACGGCCGTCATCGGCGGAGCGGTGTCCGACCGCAGCGGCAAACGCAAGAAGTTCGTCGTGGTGTCCACCGTGGTCATCGCGCTCGCTGCGCTGATCCTCGCGTTCACCAAGGAGTTCGACCTCGCGATCGTTGCCGCGCTCGTCCTTGGGCTCGGGTACGGCTGGTACCTGGCCGTGGATCAGGCCCTGATCACTCAGGTCCTCCCCACGGCAGTCGACCGGGCCCGCGACCTCGGGGTCATCAACATCGCCAACTCCCTGCCGCAGGTGCTGGCCCCCGTACTCGCCGCGCCGATCGTGACATCACTGGGGGGGTACCCGATCCTCTATGTCACGACCGCGGTGGTCGGAGTGCTTGGCGCGGTCGCGGTGTTGCCGATCAAGTCGGTCCCGTAGCGGGTTCCGGGCGAGTCACGGCTGACCCGCGCAGGCGGCGTCGCGGACCAGTCACCGCGCAGCGCTGGCCGCCACATCCAGCACGACCTTGCCGAAGTGGCTGGACTGTTCAAGCAACCGGTGCGCCTCGGATGCCTGCGCCAGCGGCAGCACGCGGTCCACGACAGCGCGAATATCGCCGGAACCGTACAGCGGCCAGACGTCCCGAACGACCGCCTCGCAGATCGCGGCCTTCTGCTGGGGGCTGCGACTGCGCAGTGCGGTCGCGGTGACGCTGGCCCGCTTGGCCAGTAGGGCAGCGATGTTGAGTTCGGCCCGGGTGCCGCCCTGCAGGCCGATGATCACCAACCGGCCGCCGTCGGCGAGGGCGCGCACGTTGGCCGCCAGGTACTTCGCGCCCACCACGTCGAGAATCACATCGACGCGACGGGGCAGCGCCGTGGTGAAATCCTGTTCGCGGTAGTTGATGAGCACCTCCGCGCCCAGCTCGGCGCATTGCGCCAGTTTCTGGTCACTTCCGGCGGTCACCGCCACATGGGCGCCGATCGCCCGTGCCCACTGGATCGCGAAGGTGCCGATCCCGGACCCGCCCCCGTGGATGAGCAGCCACTCCCCGGCCTGCAACCGCGCGGTCATGGCGAGGTTCGAGTAGACGGTACAGGCGACCTCCGGGACCGCGGCTGCGCTCACCCAGTCCACGCCAGGCGGCGGCGGCATCACCTGGCCCTTGGGTACGGCCACGAGACCGGCGTACCCGCCTCCAGTAAGCAGAGCGCAAACAGGCTCCCCCTCGCACAGCCCGGAGACCTCCAGGCCGAGAATCTCGCTGGCACCCGGCGGCGGGGGGTAGAGCCCCTGACGCTGCAACAGATCCGCCCGATTGACCCCGGCGGCGGTGACCTCGATCAGCACCTCGTCTGCTTCGGGCACCGGCGCGGGGATCTCGGCCAGATGCATCCGCTCCGGGCCGCCTGGCTCGTCGACCACGATTGCCTTCACAGGATGAGGTTACGGGTGCGGGCAGCCCGAGCCGGATTGTGTCGTGTCACACGGGGGCAACCGGCTCAACCGGCAGTAGCCTGACCACGACTGAGGAGGGCACATGTCGAACGAGAGCGGGACTCCGGAACCGGAGTCCCCAGGGGTGCCGGAACCGGAGTTCCCGGGTGCGCCCGTGGCTGATGAGGTACCGGCCGGCCCGCCGCAAGGCCCCCAACCCGGCCCGCCGCAGGGCCCGCCGCCCGGTTAC
>DAOMFH010000387.1:0-2474 GCA_035429705.1 Actinomycetota bacterium | reverse complement strand
GTAGGTCACAGTCATCCGAGGCGCGAATTCCACGTCGCGGTCGTTCTCGAGACTGGTCGATCCGAGACGCGTTCCGCGCAGAGCCTCACTCATACTGTCTTCTTCCTCCTCGCCGTTCACCGCATTCCTGCGGTGCTGCATGGGTCAACACCATGCACTTCCACTACATTCCCCGGACTCGGTCCGCTCACACCCCGATGTGAGGGCGATCACCGTCGGATCCGGCCAACACCACCAGAATGGCGGTTAGGCACTGCCCGGGGCACGCTCAACCCGCCCGCTTGACAGACCATTTACATTGCGCCCGTGCCGGGCGTCGAGGACTTTGCGCAGCACGCTGGGTCGGTCGGTCATGATGCCGTCGATGCCCAGATCGAGCAGACCATGCATATCCGCGGGATCGTCCACGGTCCACACATGCACCTGCCAACCCAGTTCGTGGGCAAGGCGGACCAGTGCCGGGGTGACCAGCCGCAGGCGCGAGGAGCGACGGGGGACCTGCACACAGGTGGGTCCATCGGGAAGCACGAACCGGGAGGCCCAGGACAGGCGTCCCAGCCGACTGCGGCTCACCAGCGCGGCCACTTCCGGCGGGGCCAGTGACGTGCACACGGCACTTCCGAATTGAGCTCGCACCGTTCGCAATCGAGCCCAACTGAACGACGCCACGCAGACCCGGTCCAGGTAGTCGGACTTGCCGAGCAGGTCCAGTACCGGCCCGACCGCGTTGTCCTCCTTGATGTCGATGTTGAACCGGGTGTCCGGGAATTGGTCGAGCACCTGCTGCAGGGAGTGGATCCGCTCCGCCTGGCCGACGCGGGCCTTGCGGACCTCCTTGAACGGCAATTCTCGGATCCGGCCGACCCGGTCGGTCACCCGCTGCAGCGACTCGTCGTGGAAGACGACCGGCACCCCGTCGGCGGTGGCGCGGATGTCCGTCTCGATGTACCGGTAGCCCAGCGACACCGCACGCCGAAACGCGCGCAGAGAGTTCTCCGGCGCTTCCCGGGCGCCTCCACGATGGGCAAGCGCGACGGGTGCCGGTACGTCGAGATAGGGGTGGGTCACAGCGCTCCGCTGGTGGGCAGCAGGTGGACCCAGGGCCGTTCTGATTCGATCTGGGCAGCCAGTTGGAGCACCAGTGCGTCATTGCCCAATGCCGCCGCCAACTGCACGCCGATCGGCAGGCCGGCGCTGGTCACATGCATCGGCACACTGGCTGCCGGCTGACCGGTCATGTTGTAGGCCTGTGTCTGCGGCGTCGCCTCCAGTGAGTCGGCCGCGAGGTCGTCGAGGGTCTTGCGCAGGACCGGGCCGGGACCGAACCGTTGGAGCACGGACAGGGCCGCCTGTTCCACGGCGCTGGGGGCCAGTTCGCCGATCCGGACCGGGGGAGTGGCCACCGTTGCCGTGACGTGTACGTCGAACTCGGGACCGAACAGGTCCGCGAACTGCCGGCCCTTCTGCAGTCCCCAGCCGCGGGCGGCAGCCATCTCGGCCGCACTGAGCTCGCCGCCGATCTGCTTGAGGAACCACGTGGTGCGCTCGAAGTTGCGCGGATCCGCCTTGCGGCCGGTCACCTCCTGGGTCCAGGCGATCTGGTTGGCCACATTGGCGGCCACGATGGTCAAGTAGGCCTTCGCTCCTTCAGAGGGCTCGATCGGCAGGTCGTACTCGACGACCTCGTGACCGAGGCTCGCCAGCAGGCTGACCGCCTCGTCGACCGCGTGTGCGGCGTCGGGGTGCAGGCTGCGGCCGAACAGACTGCGGGTGGAGTACCCGATGCGCAGTTTGCCGGGCTTTCGGGTGGTGGCGGCCAGGTACGACTTGGGGCCCTCAGGGGCTGCGTACGGCGCTCCGGGATCCGTGCCGCGCACTGCGTCCAGAGCCGCCGCGGTGTCGCGCACCGAGCGGGACATGAGCAGGCGGACCACCAGACCGTCCCAGCCCTCAGCCTCATCGGGACCGAGCGGCACCAGACCGCGACTGGTTTTCAGGCCGAAGATCCCGCAGTTCGAGGCGGGGATGCGCAGGGATCCGCCCCCGTCCCCGCCATGAGCCAGGGGTACGACACCAGCCGCTACCGCCGCCGCCGAGCCGCCGCTGGACCCGCCCGGGGTGTGCTCGAGGTTCCAGGGGTTGCGGGCCGGGCCGCGCAGTTCCGGCTCGCTGACGCCCATGATCCCGAACTCCGGGCAGTTGGTCTTGCCGAAGATGTTCAGTCCCGCCATCTGGAAGCGCACCATCAACTCGCTGCTGCGCTCCGGGACCCAGTCGGCCAGCGAGCGACTGGAGTACGTGCACCGGTGTCCGGCCAGATGACCGTCCATGTCCTTGATCAGGAACGGCACCCCGCCGAACACGCCCTTCAGATCGTCGGCAGCGGACTTCGCCTCCTCATCCCACGACTCGACCACCGCGTTGATCGCCGGGTTGACCGCGTTTCGCCGGGCGATCGCGGCGTTCAGGACTTC
>DAOMFH010000386.1:0-2478 GCA_035429705.1 Actinomycetota bacterium | reverse complement strand
GTAGGCCACCGCCGCGTTGACGGTGTCCAACTGCTCGTAGTCGTCCTCCGGGACGTCGGCCTCGATGGCCTCGGCCACAGCCGACACGTAGGCCAGGAAGTCCATCGAGTCGAGGTCTGCGCCGTTGCGCAGGCTCATGTCCGGGTCCACGGATTCCGGCTCGAGCTCCGGGGCCACATCCATCAGTGCGGCCAGCACGATCTCACGGGCTCGGTTCTCGTTCATAGTTCCTCCGGATGGGTGAGTGCCTGACCGAACGCGGTCAGGAAGCGCGCGCCGGTGCGGCCGTCGGTGGCCCGGTGGTCGGCGGCCAATGTGACCGTGACGGTGCTGCGCACGACCAACTCGCCGTCCAGCACCCATGGCCGCTGGGCTACCGAACCCACCCCGACCAGCGCGACCTGCGGCGGGTACACGACTCCGTACAAGGCCTCCGGGCCACCGTCGGCCAGGCTGCTGACGGTGATGCTGCCCGGCTGCAGTTCGGTGCCCTTCAGCCGGCCGGCCTTGGCCCGCTTCACCAGGTCGGTCAGGTGCGCCATCAGCCCGACCAGATCCAGTTGCTGGGCGCCGACGATCCGCGGGGTCACCAGCCCGCCACCGCGCGTGGCCACCGCGACCCCCAGGTCCACGCCCTCGGCGGGGACGAACTGCTCGACCCAGGTGCCGTTCAGTTCCGGGACGGCGGCGGCGGCGATCACGGCCGCGCGCAGGAACAGCGCCGCGGGCAGGATCCGCTGGCGGGGTTTCAGTTGCGCGTTCGTCTCGCGCAGCCACGCGAGGGTGTCGGTCAGGTCGAAGGTCTGGACGACGTAGTAGTGCGGGATCTCACGGGCAGCCCGGCCCATCAGCGCCGCAGTCGCAGCCCGCATCGCGGCAGTGCGGTCCACGGCAGCGCGCGGCTTGGCGGCGGGCACATCGGCGCCGGTGACGACCCCATGCGGGCCGGCCGGCACCCCCGACAGGCCGATCCCGCGCTGCTGCGCCAAGCGGCGCGCACGCGGGGTGATCCGCGGGCGGCTTTGCGGCACCGGCGGCGCGGGCACCTCCACAACGTGGTGGGTGCTGGCCGAAGGACCGCACGCTGCGGACTCCCTGGCGGCCCGCAGCACGTCCTGGCGGGTGATCTGCCCGCTCTTCCCGGTGCCGGTGACCGCGTCGGCGTCCAGACCGTACTGGCGCATGAGGTGCCGGATCGGAGGCGTGAGCGCCGGGCGCGGCACAGGCGGCGCCGGGGGCATTTCGGGCGGCTGCGGGGGCATCCCGGGCGGCACCGGTTTCCCCATCTGCCGGTCAGCGACCCCCCTCGGCTCGCCGCTTACCGGCGCCCCGCCCGCAACTGCCTCCCCCGCGGTCTCGATGCGCGCCAGCGGCGTGCCGACCGGCACGAGAGTCCCCGGCTCGATGAGCAGTTCGGTTACCACGCCGCTTTCGAAGACCTCGACGTCGATGGCTGACTTGGCAGTGTCGATCACGGCCACCACGTCACCCTTGTGGACCTCGTCGCCGGGCTTGACCAGCCATTCCAGCAGCGTGCCCTCGTCCATGTCGGCGCCCAGGGAGGGCATCTTGAACACGCCCATGGCGATCAGCTCTCCCCACGCATCGCCGCCTGCGCACCGGCCACCACGTCGTCGACCCCGGGGATGGTGGCCTGCTCCATGTGGCGGGCGTACGGAGTGGGCACCTCCTTGCTCGCGACCCGGCCGACCGGGGCGTCCAGCTCGTAGAAGGCCTGCTCCATGATGCGCGCGGAGACCTCCGCGGAGATGCTGCCGCTGCGCCAGCCCTCATCGACCACGACCGCCCGGTGGGTGCGGCGCACCGAGTCCAGGAAGGTCTTGTCGTCCAGCGGGCGCAACGTGCGCAGGTCGATCACCTCGGCCTCGACGCCCTCACCGGCCAGCTTCTCGGCCGCCGCCAATGTCGTGGGCAACGTGCCGCCGTAGGTGATCAGCGTGACGTCCTTGCCCACCCGCCGCACCGCGGCGCTGTCCAGGTCCACCGGGCCGGCGTCGTCGGGCAGGTCTGCGGAGACGTTGTAGAGCCCGCCGTGCTCGAAGATGAGCACCGGGTCCGGGTCGGCCAGCGCGGCGGTCATCATCCAGCGCGCATCGGTGACCGTGGCCGGGACGACCACCCGGATGCCCGGGATGTGTGCGTACCAGCCCTCGAAACTGTTCGAGTGCTGCGCGGCCAGTTGCCGGCCGGCACCGGTGGTCATCCGGATCACGACCGGCACGTTGAACTGCCCGCCGGACATGTGCTGCAGGGAGGCCGCGGTGTTCACGATCTGGTCGAGGGCCAGCAGGCTGAAGTTGACCGTCATGATCTCCACGATCGGGCGCATGCCGGCCAGGGCCGCCCCGATGCCGGCGCCCACGAACCCGGACTCGGACAGCGGGGTGTCCCGCACCCGTTCAGGGCCGAACTCCTCGAGCAGGCCCATTGTGACCGCGTAGCAGCCGCCGTACTCGC
>DAOMFH010000385.1:0-2488 GCA_035429705.1 Actinomycetota bacterium | reverse complement strand
CCCTGCTGGCCAATCCGGTCATCGAGAACCACACCCTGATCGTCGAGTAGGCCCCTGCCTTGGTTCACCCGGCGACCCGTCCCCCGGTGTGCGTGCAGGTGCCACGCGTGAGGGTCGTCTGATGCAGTGGCTGCTGATCCTCACCGCGGCCTCGATCGTGATCGGTGCGCTCGCGCAATCCGTCACCGGACTCGGCTTCTCGCTGGTCGCCGCACCGTCGCTGCTGGCGCTGCTCGGTACCCGCGACGGGGTGGCGGTGGTCGTCGTGCTGGCCGCGGTGGTCTCGCTGATCGCACTGGTGCCGCAGTGGCGGCATACCCGTGTCCGGGACGCCGGGGTTCTGCTGGTCCCCACCCTGCTGGCCACACCAGTGGTCGTCCTGGCCCTGGGTGGGGTTGACGCGTCGCTGGTGGCCGCCGCAGCCGGCCTGAGCGTCATCGCGGGAGTGGTTCTGCTGGCCCGCGGGGCGTCGTGGGCCTGGTTCCGCGGGCTGCCCGGTGCCGTGGTCGCGGGGGTCGCCAGTGCGGTGCTGAACGTGGTGGGAGGGGTCGGGGGTCCCCCGATGGGCATGTACGCCGCCAATGCGGGGTGGGGTGCCGCGGAGTCCAACGCCACACTGCAGTTCTTCTTCCTGGTGCAGAACGTGGTCACCGCGGTGGTGATCGGCCTGGTCCGGCCGGCGGCCTGGATGCTGGTGGCACTGCTCGTGGGCACCCTGGCGGGGGTGCTCGTGAGCGGGCGCATCCCGGAGCGAACGGCCAGGATCGCGGTGCTGGTGGTCGCTGCCCTGGGCGGCGCCAGCTTGGTCGCCGGCAGTATCTGAGAGTCAGGCCCGCGGCGTCAGGACGAACACCTTGATGTCCCGGCCGGCCCGCCCCCGGTAGGCGTGGTAGGCCGGCCAGATCTCATACATCAGTTGCCAGATCTGCTCGCGCTCCTGCTCGTCGGTCACCATCCGGGCAGTCATGTCGCGCGGCTGATCGTCGATCGTCAGTACGCAGCCCGGATCGGCCTGCAGGTTCAGCGCCCAGGCGGGGTGGTGCGCCTGGCCGAAGTTGGATCCGATGAGCACGTACTCGTCGGGTGCCCGGGTTCCGTACAGCAGTGTGACGGTGCGCCGCTCACCCGACTTCCGTCCGGTGGTGGTCAGCAGGCACTGCGGGAGACCGTAGTTGCCCAGCAGGCCGAACCTCCCCCCGGTCTTCCTGATCACCTTCGCGTCCAGTGGTGCGAGGCGCGCAGCGGTCCAGGCGAACCATCTCTGGTGGCCGAGAGTGCGCATGATGTCCCGGTAGGCCATAGCCCGAAACTACTGTGGGCGCGTGCTCGAAGTGCGACCGGCGTCCGCCGCGGAGGTCCGTGGAGTGCAGCTGCGCGTGCTGCGGCCGCACGGACCACTGCCCGGGGACGGCGAACACCCGCCGGACTGGCTGCATTACGCGGCGTGGCTCGATGGCCGCGTCGTCGGTGCCTGCTCGGTCGGACCGGGTGCGTGGCCGCACCCGGAACTGGCGCAGTTGGCCGAGCCGCATTGGCAACTGCGATCCATGGCCGTGTTGCCGCCGGCCCGGGGCGGGACCGGCACCAGGCTCCTGGCCGCCGCCGTGGCCGGGGCGCAGCAGGCCGGGTCGGGCGGCTTGTGGGCGCAAGCCCGGTGCGAGGCCGTGAGTCTGTACACCCGGGCCGGCTGGCGAGTCGTGGGCGACCAGTGGTGGAAGCCGGGGGTCGGTCCGCACCGCTACGTCGTCCTCGGGTAGCCGGCACCGAAATGCGGCACCACGCCCGGTGGTGGAATCCGGCGGTAGACTGGTGGTGAGGGCTTCTCCGGGTCGAGGCGTCGGTCATTCGCACGTAGGCTTGGCGGTCACCGGCCATGGGAATGGACGGAGGGTGGTTGAGATGTCCGGGTCACTGGTAGTCGGATTCGACGGGTCAGAAGGTTCCGCACAGGCGCTGCGCTGGGCGGCAGAGGCCGCCAAGGAACGCGGCCGAATGCTGCATGTGATCACCACGTGGACCATGCCGGCCGCGGATCTTGGGATCGGCGCTTCCGCAACGCTGCAGGAGGATCTGATCGACGAACTGCGCAAGGAAGCCAGTTCGGTCAACGACGAGGGTGTCCAGATCGCCGCGGACATGGGCGCGAACGCGGTCGGCGAGATAGCGGTCGGCCGGTCGGCGGCGATCCTGGTGAAGATGTCGGCGGACGCCGAAATGGTGGTTGTGGGCAGTCACGGGGCAGGTGGGATAACCGGCTTCCTGCTCGGAAGCATCTCGCGCCAGGTCGCGGCCCACGCCAAGTGCCCGACGGTGGTGGTGCGGCAGGGCAACGAGGACGCGGCGGGCATCGTCGTGGGCGTCGATGGGTCACCGCATTCACTGAAGGCCCTGCGGTGGGCTTTCGAGCAGGCCAGTCACGACGCCCAGCCGCTGCGGGTCCTGCACACCTGGGAGATTCCGCCGACCTGGTCCATGGTCGAGGTTCCCA
>DAOMFH010000384.1:0-2491 GCA_035429705.1 Actinomycetota bacterium | reverse complement strand
CACGGTATCGCCGCCGGTCACACCGAGTTCGGCGACCACGTTGGTTCCGGAGTTGGCCGGCACCCAGACGACCCCGGAGGGCATGTCGGTGATCAGGGCCGGTCGGGTCATCGAGCCCAGCGGTCCGCTCAGCGTGATCGGATCACCGTCGCCGACACCCAGCTCGGCGGCATTGGTCGCACCGATACGGACCACCGGGGGCCGGGCGGTGGCGGCCAGGTACGGCTCGCCGGCCTGCATGGTGCCGTCGTCGATCAGTTGCCGCCAGGTCACCAGCCGGGCCTGCCCGGCTGCAGGGGCCGGGAGCTCGGCGGGCTGCTCCTGCGGGGGCTGCGGCCGGTTCGCCGGCTCGGACAACCGCATCTGCTCGCGCAGTGAAGGGGTGTCCACCGGCCCGAAGTCGAGCAGCATCTCGTCGGCCAGCGCGGCGAGCACCGCCGCATCACTGAAGATCAGCGCTTCGCGGAACACCTGCGGGAAGTCGCGCCGACGGCCCTCCCAGTCGATGAAGGACCCGTTCTTCTCGGTGACAACGGCCACGGGCAGCACGATGTCGGCGGCCATGGTCGCGGCATTGTGGTGGGTGGCCACCGCGATCACCGCGGGCACGTGTTCGAATCCGGCCACCAGGGTGTCCCCGCCCGGCACGTCCCTCGGGTCGAACCCGGCCAGCAGCAGTGCCCGGTAGGGCGGTTCCGGCTCTTCGGCCCCATCCTCGGCGGCCACAATCTCCCCAGCCGTGTCCTCGTCCGCCTGCTGCTGCGCCTGAGCCAACCGTTCGATGACCCCGGCGAAGCCGACTCCGGTGGGCAGTTCACCCCACTGGGCAGGGGCGAGTCCCGGCAGCAAGCCCGCCTCCAGTGCGCCCCGCTCCCCGGCCCGGCGCGGCACCCAGGCCAGCCGGGCACCGGTCTCGACGGCAGTGCGGGCGGCCCAGCTCAGCAGTCCAGGTGAGGTCGCGGCGCGCTCCCCGACCATCAGCACCGCCCCGGCCTGCCGCAGCGCCGACATGACCTCATCGGAGCCGGTCAGCGCCTCGACCTCCTGGCCCGGTCCGGCCGCGAGCACGGTGGCATCCAGTTTGGTCAGTCCCGGGCTGGCCCACGCGGCGACCGCGAAGACCCTGGTGGCCCCCTTGGTCACGGCCTTGCGCAGCCGCAGGAAGACGATTGGGGATTCCTCCTCCGGCTCGAAGGCGACCAGCACCACGGCCGGCGCGGCCTCCAGGTCCTCATAGGTCGGTCCCTGTGCACCCAGCACGGTGCTGCCCAGGAACGCGGCCTCCTCGTCGCTGGCAGCGCGCGCACGGAAGTCCACGTCGTCGGTCTTCAGCACCGAGCGGGCGAACTTCGAGTACGCGAAGGCGTCCTCCGAGGTCAGCCGACCGCCGGTGAGGACCGCGGCGTTGCCCACCGCCGCGCTGAGTGCGTCAGCGGCCAGTCCCAGGGCCTCCGGCCACGAGGCCACGCGCAACTCCCCGGAGTCGTCGCGCACCAACGGGTGGGTGATGCGCTCCTCGGCCAGGTAGTGGAAGGCGAACCGGCCCTTGTCGCAGTTCCACTCCTCGTTCACCTGCGGGTCGTCGCCGGCCAACCGCCGCTGGACGGCACCCCGGCGCACATCGGTGCGCATGGCGCACCCGCTGGCGCAGTGTTCACAGATCGTCGGAATGGACACCAGGTCGAACGGACGGGCCCGGAACCGGTACCGGGCGTTGGTCAGCGCCCCCACCGGGCAGATCTGCACGGTGTTGCCGGAGAAGTAGGAGTCGAACGGATTTCCCTCACCGGTCCCGACCTGCTGTTTGGCTCCGCGCTCGAGCAGTTCGATGAACGCGTCCCCGGCGATCTCGTCGGCGAAGCGGGTGCACCGTGCACACGAGATGCAGCGCTCGCGGTCCAGCAGGATCTGGGCGCTGATGTTGATCGGCTTGGGGAACGTGCGCTTGGCGCCCTCGAAGCGGGTTTCCGGCCGGCCGGCGCTCATCGCGTGGTTCTGCAGCGGGCACTCCCCGCCCTTGTCGCAGATCGGGCAGTCCAGCGGGTGGTTGATCAGGAGGAACTCCATGACCCCCTTCTGGTCGGCCTCGGCCATGGCCGAGGTCCGCTGGGTGCGCACCGACATGTTGTCCGCGACCGGGATCGCGCACGCGGGCTGCGGCTTGGGCTGACCCTCGATCTCGACCAGGCACATGCGGCAGGCGGCCACCGGATCCAGCAGCGGGTGGTCGCAGAACCGCGGCACCTCGATGCCGAGTTGCTCAGCGGCCCGGATGATCAGCGTGCCCTTGGGCGCGGTCATCGCCACGCCGTCGATGCTGAACGCGACGTGACCCTCGGGGACGACCACGTCGTTGCTCGGTTCTGGGGCGGTCATGCCTTCACCTCATCGAAGACCGTGCTGGCAGCCGGGTCGAACGCCGCGCTGCTGGCTGTACTGGTGCCTGCCTCGAACTCGTCGGCGAAGTACTTCATCGCCGCGGGGAAGGGGG
>DAOMFH010000383.1:0-2497 GCA_035429705.1 Actinomycetota bacterium | reverse complement strand
TGCCGCAGCAGCGGGTCGGCGTTGGCGGAGAGCGGGGCGTCGAGGACGTGACGGTCCTTGTCGTCCATCTGGACCTTGGCGACCCGCGTCTCGTCACGCTTCTTGACTTCGACCAGGGCTGACGGCAGGGACGCCTCAAGCCGTTCGACCAAGACTTCGGCGTCCGCTCGGGTGAAGTCGAACTGCTTGATGAGGTTGCGGCTGGTCTCGTCGAGGATCGTCTCGCTCCAGTGGATGTCGAGCGCGCCCAACCTTGCGGCGTACACGAAGTAGTCGCGGAGGGTCCGAGAGATCAGGATGTTCGCATCGGCGAGCGTGACCGAGATCGTCAATCGACATTGCCGTACTTGTTCGCCAACTCGGTCACGACGGCCATGTGGTCCTCGTCGAGGAACTCGCGCAGCTTCTGGATCGAGGTCGCCGGGATGCGGTGGTGCTTGCCGACCATGCGGAACTCGATGTCGCGTCGCTCGATCAGCCGCATCAGCGTCGGGCGAGACATGCCGAGAATCTTGGCCGCCTCGGTGGTGGTGAACTCCTGCTTGGCTGGGACGACGAGCGCGCCCGTGGTCTGCTCGGCGTCCAGCAGGGCCAGCACCTTCTTGGCGCTCTCACGGGGGAGCCGGAGGGTCACCTCGATCTCGGGCTGGTCACTGGCCAGGCCCGAGCGCAGGACCTGGACGTCCTCAGTCAGTGCAGTGCTCATGTCGCCTCCCGGCAGCCTCGAAACTTCTAAGTGCTCTAAGTGTACACGCCCCTGGGAGCGTTGGCGATGAGCGGAAACCGATGGTCGTCGTTGGTCCGCAACGGTCGTCTTGCGGACTTTGCGGACTAGGGAAGCACTGATTAATCATGCCCTGGCTGCAACGCGCCTGGCAGCGCGATCTGCGGCCCCCCACATCTGGCGCCATGGCAACAGCCATGACACAAGATCTGGGGAACCACATCCCACACCGCCAGCCCCGTTTCGCACAGAGCAGCGTTAATCAGCGATTCCCTAGGTAACTGTTCAGGTCCCGTGCGGTTTGGCGTGTTGATCTGTTGATCGTGTGCGGGAAGATCGTTGTGTCCGTTCTGCGTCTTCCCCTCGCAGGCAGGTTCACGTGGTCGATCTACCGGTTTCGCCTGTGCCGCAGGCTCCTACTGTCGAGCAGTTGCTGGTGCTGCTCGCCGAGCGTGATGCGCTGATCGTGCAGTTGTCGGCGGCGGTCGAAGAGTTGACGACTCGGGTCGCGCAGTTGGAGACCCGGTTGGGGAAGAACTCGCGGAACTCCACGCCGTCTACTGCCGGCGCATGGAAGGCCGGCTGCGCGCCCAGCAGGAGGCCGGCATCCCAGGTCTGTCGCTGGTGCCCGTGAGGTCCATGGAGTTCATCCCCTGGGTGGCCGACCATGCCCCAAACGAGCCAGACCTCTCGCAGTTGCGGGCGAGATACGCCGCCGACGTCGCGCGCGACCCGTCCCGGACGATCGCTTGGCCGCCGGGACGCAACGAGCCGTGTTGGTGCGGCTCAGGGCGCAAGTTTACAAGAAGTGCTGCGGAGTACCCGGTGTGGAGGTGCCCTGGTGAGGACTGTCAGGCTGCAGGCCACGATGCGCGCAGTCGGGCCGCGGACGGCGCAGGTTGTCGACGTTCCGGCCTCGATCACCCTCGACGAGCTCCACGAAGTGCAACCGGTGGCGATCGGCTGGACGGACTCCCACATACACCGGTTCCGCACCGACGACACCGTCTACGGGACACCCTCACCGGACTGGGATGCGGGCGACGAGATCGACGAGCACGGCGTCTCCCTGTCTACCCTGCCGAGCCGTTTCGTCTAGGCCTACCACCTGGGCGACAACTGGCAGCACGACGTCGAGGTACTGGGCCGGGGTGGCGGCCAACCGGGTTGCGTCGGCGACCAGGGAGCCTGTCCACTGCAGGACTGCGGCGGCGTCGGACCAGGCAGGGACACCGCCGCCCGCCGAGCCACCGCTGGACCGACGTGTCAGTGCTCACGACACCGCGTCTAGTCTCGTGGGCATGCGTGCAGCACAGGTCATCACACTGGCGGGCCCCGAGGCGGTCGAGGTTCTCGACGTGGACGAACCGCAGGCCGGTCAGGTACTCATCGACGTGCACTACGCCGGGGTCACCTTCCCGGACGTCCTGCTGACCCGCGGCCAGTACCAGATCCGGCCAGGGCTGCCCTTCACCCCGGGCAGCGAGGTGGCCGGGATCGTGCGCTCGGCACCGGAGGGCAGCGGGTTCGCCCCCGGTGACCGGGTCGCCGCCTTCCCCGGACTTGGGGGCTTCGCCGAGGTGGTCGCCGCCGATCCGCGGATGGTGTTCGCGCTGCCCGACGAGGTGTCCCTGCAAGCCGCGGCCGGCCTGCCGATGAACTACCTCACCGTGCACTTCGCGCTGGTCCGCCGCGGCCGGATGACCCCCGGCGAGACGGTCCTCGTCCACGGCGCCGCCGGGGGGATCGGCACCGCGGCGATCCAGATGGCCA
>DAOMFH010000382.1:0-2508 GCA_035429705.1 Actinomycetota bacterium | reverse complement strand
CTGGCGTTGCAGCGGGTCGGGTTGCCCGCGCGGGTCTACGAGCAGGCGCCCGAGATCGGTGCCGTTGGGGCCGGGATCGGACTGTGGCCGGGGGCGTTGCAGAGCCTGCGTGAGATCGGGGTCGCGCAGTGGTTCTGGGAACTGCCGGTGTGTCCGTTCCGGTGGGCGCGGACGGCCACTACGCGGGGCCGCCAGCTCGTCGGCTTCCCGGTCGCCCCGATGACCGGCGGGCTGGGGTACGTGGTGCGCCGGGCGGATCTGCACCGGGCACTGCTCGAACCGCTGGACCCGGAAGCGGTGCTGACGGGCAAGCGGCTGGTCACACTGGTCCAGGACGCCGACGGGGTTGCGCTGGGCTTCGCCGACGGAACCACGGCGCACGCCGGCCTCGTCATCGGTGCCGACGGTCTGCGCTCGGTGGTGAGGGAGGCCGTGCTGGGCCGGCAGGAGCCCCGCTACAGCGGGGAGACCGCCTACCGCGGGATGGCCGCGATCTCCGTGGCCGACCCGGGCCTGATGTGTGAGATGCAAGGCGGTGGCCGCCGTGGCGCGGTGCATCCGGTGTCCGCCGATCACGTGTACTGGTGGAGCACCCGCCGGGCGCCCCGGGACGGGGTCGAGTCCCCCGAGCAGCGCAAGGGCGCTCTGCTGGAGGCCCTCGCGCGCTGGGCCGGTGGGCTGCCGGAAGCCATCGAGGCGACCCCGGCGCAGGAGATCCTCCAGAACGATCTGTACGACCGAGACCCGGTGGCCGGCTGGTCGTCCGGGCGGGTGACGCTGCTCGGGGATGCGGCCCATCCGACCACGCCCAACCTGGGCCTGGGCGGCTGCATGGCGATCGAGGACGCCCTGGTCCTGGCCAGGGCCTTGCGGCAGACGTCCGCATATGGCCCGGCCTTCGCCCAGTACGAGTTCGAGCGGCACACCCGCACTGCGCAGGTCGTGCGGGTCTCGCGCTGGATGGGCCGGACCGGGTCGTTGCGCAATCCGCTCGCCGTAGCAGCGTGGCGCGGTGCCACCGCTGCGACCCCGGCCCGGGTTGCCGCCGGGATGCTCACCCGCCAGGTCACATACACGCCGGGTCCGCTGGTGTCCTGACCGGCCAGGTGCATGCGGCAGGGTCCGGGGCCCCCGCTGGGCCGGCGGTCATCGTGCTCGGCGGGTCGGCACCTGGCCCGCCCGCGCCTGCCTCACAGATAGGCCCGGTACATGCGCAGGGCGTCGGCGATCACGCGCGGGTTGCCGCGGAACAGCATCGACAACTCCACCGCGAACAGGAATCCGCACTGCTCGCACAGTCCCGGGATCTCGATGCACCGCCCACAGGTCCACTGCTGCCCGTCCTCGACGATCACGCACTGATGACACGGCCTGGGTGCCGTGCCGTCGGCGATGCGCGGCAAGGCGCTGGCGATGTTCATGATCGGGTAGCCGCGGTGGATGAGGTCGCCGATCCGGTCGCACACTTCGTGCCTCTGCGCGGGGGTCAGGGTGAGGTGCTCGGTGCCCGGGTACGGGGTGTGCAGGTTGAACGACACGGCCCGCACGGTGGGCACCTCGCGCGCCAGCCGGCAGACGTGTTCGATGTCGTCGAGGTTGATCCGGTTGACGGCCATGTACAGGCAGATGTTGTCCCGCGGCGCGGCCTCGATGTTGGCGAGCACCCGGTCGTAGGTGCGCCCGCGGATCTGGTCATGGTGCTCCCGAGTGCCGTCGAGGCTCACCAGCAGCAGATCGGACCCCGGCAGGTCCAGCCCGCAGGTCCCGTTGGTCACGGCGTTCACCAGCAGGAACCCGATGCGGCGCGCCTCGGCCACGACGTCGGACAGGTGGTGCTCGCCGTCACGCCACAGGAACGGCTCCCCGCCGTACAGGAACAGGATCCGCACCCCCTGCGCGTAAAGCGACCGCATGTCCGCTCGCAACTGCCCGAACGGATAGTTGACCCGGCGGATGTTCGCCACCGCGCAGTGTGCGCATGCCAGGTTGCACCGGTCGGTCACGATCAGCGATCCGACGATCGGGTCGGTGCGGCGCAGCAGGACGGTCGTCAGCCCGAACCACCCAAGCTCCACCCACGTGCGCGCCGGCATCCGGGCAGGGTGTGGTGACTGCTGTGTCCCGGCGGTCATGCCGGCCGCCGCGGCGGTCGGGCGAGCAGGTCGCGCATGGTGGTGTACTGGCGGTCGTCGATCTCCCCCCGTGCGTACCGCTCCCGCAGCAGCGTCATCGCCGGATCCCGGCGCAGTTCCGCGGCAGTGGCCTCGTCGGCCCGCGGGAATCTCGCGTCCAGCTCGCGCTTGGCCACCGCGATCGCCACCGCCCAGAACGCGAGGTAGGCGGCCATCGACACCAGCCCGACGGCCGCCGAATGGGGGTCGGATCCTCGGGTGAACCGGGCGCTCGGTCCGTAGAAGGGATGCATGTGATCACCCCCGGGAGGTTGTCCTTCCACCTTCCACGCTACGCGCGGGCAGGCGGGAACGCGACCCCCGACGAGACCCGCAA
>DAOMFH010000381.1:0-2511 GCA_035429705.1 Actinomycetota bacterium | reverse complement strand
GTCATCGCCGACATCCACTTCCAGCCCAAGTACGTGTTCGCGGCCATCGACGCCGGGTGCGCGGGGGTGCGGGTCAACCCGGGCAACATCAAGGCCTTCGACGACCGGGTCGGGGAGATCGCCCGGGCCGCCAAGGATGCCGGAACTCCGATCCGGATCGGGGTGAATGCCGGCTCGTTGGACAAACGACTGTTGGAGAAGTACGGCAGGGCGACCCCCGAGGCGCTGGTGGAGAGCGCGCTGTGGGAGGCGTCACTGTTCGAGGAACACGACTTCCGCGACATCAAGATCTCGGTGAAGCACCACGACCCCGTCGTCATGGTGCAGGCCTACCGGCTGTTGTCGCAGGCGTGTGACTACCCCCTGCACCTCGGGGTCACCGAAGCCGGTCCGGCATTCCAGGGCACTGTCAAATCGGCTGTCGCGTTCGGGGCACTGCTCGCCGAAGGGGTCGGCGACACCATCCGGGTCTCCTTGTCGGCTCCGCCGGTCGAAGAGGTCAAGGTCGGGCTGCAGATCCTCGAGTCCCTCAACCTGCGACAGCGGGGTCTGGAGATCGTGTCCTGCCCAAGTTGCGGCCGCGCGCAGGTCGATGTCTACACGCTGGCCGAGCAGGTCACCGCGGGTCTGCAAGGCCTCGACGTGCCGCTGCGAGTGGCCGTCATGGGATGTGTCGTGAACGGTCCCGGTGAGGCCCGGGAGGCCGATCTCGGGGTTGCCAGCGGGAACGGCAAGGGACAGATCTTCGTCAAGGGGGAAGTGATCAAGACGGTGCCGGAGTCCGCGATCGTCGAGACCCTCATCGAGGAGGCAATGCGCCTGGCCGAGTCCATGGCAGCAGCCGGCGAGCCGACCGTCTCCGTCGGGTGACCGGTTCGGTCCGGTTGCTGTCCGGCGCCGATGCCCCCGATCTGCGGCGACTGCTGCGATCGGACCCGGTGTCGTACGCGATGGTGGCCGAACGCACGGCCCTGATCGGGGTCGGGGTGCTGCTCGGCGCCGAAGTATGGGGCTGGTTCCGCGACGGCGTCCTCTCCGCGGCCCTGCACCTGGGTGCCAATGTTGTGCCCATCAACGCGGACGAGGACGGATTGGCGGCGTTGGCGGCACGGGCCCGGCTGTCCCCGCGCACGTGCTCGTCCATCGTCGGCCCGGCGGACGCGGTCCTGCACTTCTATGACCTCGTGCGTCCGGCGTGGGGTGAGGGACGCGAAGTCCGTGCCCACCAGCCGATGCTCACGATCGACTCCGATCCGCTGATCCCGCCGGACCCCCGCGTGCGGCGCGCTGAGATGGCCGACCTGGACATCCTGTTCCCCGCATCCGTGGCGATGTTCACCGAGGAGTTGGGCATCAGCCCGCTCGCGCCGGACGGCGGCGCGACCTACCGCCGCCGGGTGGCCGGCCTGGTTCGGCACGGCCGCGCATTCCTGATCGAACAGGACGGCCAGGTGCTGTTCAAGGCGGAGGTCGGGGTGCTGGCCGACGAGGTGGCCCAGGTCCAGGGGGTCTGGGTGGATCCCCCGCACCGGGGCCGGCACGTATCGGAACCGGCGTTGGCTGCCGTCGTCCGGCTCACCCGGGAACACCTCGCGCCGGTCGTCAGCCTTTACGTCAATGACTTCAACCACGCGGCTCTGGCGGCCTACGCGAAGGTCGGCTTCCGTCAGGTAGGAGAGTTCGCCACCGTGCTGTTCTGAGCGCGGGCGGGGCCTCGCGCTGGAGCCACCGCATCGGTGAGCAATCGCAACATCGGTGAGCAAGAATCCAGCCGATTGTCGCTAACGGGTGTCGCGTTCGCTAACGGATGTCGCGTTCGCTAACGGATGTCGCGTTCGCTAACGGGTACAGCACGCCGGCCCCGGGGTCGGCTGCGAGCACTGGAGCCACCGCATCGGTGAACAATCGCTGCGTTCGTGAGCAACTGCAACACCGGTGCGCAGCAACCTACAACAGTCGCGAGCCCCCACAAACCCCAAGAGCCCCTGACCGAAGCGTCAACCGTGCACGCCGAGCCCGCGGTTCGCTGCGGACAGACACCCGGCCGACCGGTGCGATGGGTTGGCCTACGCTTGCAGTCGTGCTCAGAATGTCGACGCTCTTCTTGCGGACCCTGCGGGAGGACCCCGCTGACGCGGAGGTCCCCAGCCATCGCCTGCTGGTGCGCGCCGGTCTCGTCCGGCGTGTGGCACCCGGTGTCTTCACCTGGCTGCCGCTCGGCTATCTCGTGTACCGCAACGTCGAGCGGATCGTCCGGGAGGAGATGGACGCCGCCGGCTTCCAGGAGGTGCACTTCCCCGCGCTGCTGCCGCGCGAACCGTACGAGGAGACCGGCCGGTGGACGGAGTACGGCGAGACCCTGATGCGACTGCAGGACCGCAAGGGCGCCGACTACCTGCTCGGTCCCACGCACGAGGAGATGTTCACCCTGCTGGTCAAGGGGGAGTACTCGTCCTACAAGGACCTGCCGGTGGTCCTCTACCAGATCCAGACGAAGTACCGCGACGAGGC
>DAOMFH010000380.1:0-2513 GCA_035429705.1 Actinomycetota bacterium | reverse complement strand
TGCCCATGTCGTGCAGGACCTTGGTGAAGAAGCGCGAGTACAGCAGGTGCAGGATCGCGTGCGTCACCCCGCCGACGTACTGGTCCACGGGCAGCCACTTGGCGGCCTGCTGCGGATCGAACGGCCCTTCGGTCAGGTTCGGGTCGAGGAACCGCAGGAAGTACCAGGACGAGTCCACGAAGGTGTCCATCGTGTCCGAGTCCCGCTGGGCCGGACCGCCACAACCCGGGCACGCCACATTGAGCCATTCGGTGGCCGCACCCAGCGGGGATGTTCCCTTGGGCTGCAGGTCCAGTCCCTCCGGATCGGGCAACCGGACCGGCAACTGGTCCTCGGGCACCGGGACTTCCCCGCAATCCGGGCAGTGGATGATCGGGATCGGTGTGCCCCAGTAGCGCTGGCGGGAGATCAGCCAGTCACGCAGGCGGTAGTTGACGGCTGCCTTCGCCCTGCCCGTCTGTGCAAGTTGCGCGATCACCGCAGCCACAGCTTCCTGGGTCCCCAGCCCGTCGAGCGGTCCGGAGTTGACGTGCGGGCCGTCGTCCGCGGTGGCCACCCCGGTCTGCGCCGGATCCTCCTCGGAGGCCACCACGACCCGCACCGGCAGGCCGAACGTCCGGGCGAAGTCGAGGTCGCGCTGGTCGTGGGCGGGCACGGCCATGATCGCGCCGGTGCCGTAGTCGGCCAGGACGTAGTCGGAGGCGTAGATGGGCAGCCGCTCGCCGTTGACCGGGTTGATGGCGTGGCGGCGCAGGAAGACGCCGGTCTTGGGTCGCTCGGCGGACATCCGGTCGATCTCGGACTGCTTGGTCGCCTCGGCCAGGTAGTCCGCGAACTCCTGCTCGACCCCGGATCCCTGCACCAACTCAGCGGCCAGATCGGAGTCGACCGCCACCACGAAGAACGTCGCGCCGTACAGCGTGTCCGGCCGGGTCGTGTAGACGGTCACCGGTTCGGCCCGCCCCTCGATCTCGAAGTCGACCTCCGCACCGGTGGACCGGCCGATCCAGTTGCGCTGCATCGTCAGGACCTTGTCGGGCCACTTGCCTTCAAGGGCGGCCATGTCGTCGAGCAGGCGCTCCGCATAGTCGGTGATGCGCAGGTACCACTGCGTGAGCTTCTTCTTCGTGACCACCGCATCGCAGCGCTCGCACTTGCCGTTGACGACCTGCTCGTTGGCCAGCACGGTCTGGTCGTTCGGGCACCAGTTGACCGAACTGGCCTTGCGGTAGGCCAGGCCGCGCTCGAACATCTTCAGGAACAGCCACTGGTTCCAGTGGTAGTACTGCGGGTCGCAGGTGTTCAGCGTGCGGTCCCAGTCGAAGGAGCAGGCGTAGCGGCGCATGGATTCGCGCTGCTGGGCGATGTTCTCGTAGGTCCACGTCATCGGGTTCACCCCGCGTCGGATGGCGGCGTTCTCGGCCGGCAGCCCGAAGGCGTCCCAGCCGATCGGGTGCATCACGTTGAAGCCCTTCTGCACCCAGTAGCGGGCGATCACGTCGCCGAGGGCGTACGCCTCCGCGTGGCCCATGTGCAGGTCGCCGCTGGGGTAGGGGAACATGTCCAGCACGTATTTGTGTGGCCGCGGGTCGTCCGGGTCGCCCGACCGGAACGGCGCCAGTTCGTCCCACACGGGCAGCCAGCGGTTCTGGATCGCTTCGAAGTCGTACTCGACCGGGTCCGGCATGGGGTTCCTTTCGCGCATCGGACCCGCCGCCGCGGGTCCCCTACTAGGCTAACGAGGCCGTTCGGACGGCTGCCGCGACCATCCGGCCGATCTCCTCGTGCGTCTGCCAGCCCCAGTGCATCCCATCGGCGTTGACCCAGCCGTTGTCGATACCGCGCTGCGCCGCGTCCCCGATGTCCAGGTAGGCCACATCGTGGTCCAGCGCCCACGCACGTCCGGCCTCGACCGACGCGGCATGGAAGCGCATGGTCGGGTACAGCGACGGGCTGGGCCGGTGCGGGCTCGGGCTCATCGCGACGATCGGCAGGTGCGGGTACCAGGTGCGCACCGCCTCGACCAGCCGCGACAGGTAGTGATCGGTGGCCACCTGCGGCAGTTGCCGCAGCGGCCCGCGCAGCGCCTTGATCACGTGCGGCGAGGAGCTGAGGTAGGCGGCCCGCACCCGTCGGCGCACCCAGCCGGGACGGATGTAGGAGATGCCCTGCCGCAGGTAGGTCGGGACCGCCGCCGGCAGGGCGTCCATCCCGCCGACCGCGATGACCAGTGCGTCGGCGCGCGGCAGGTACTCCCCCCAGACCATGGGATCCCGGGTCAGCGCCCACCACGCCTCCCGCGCCGTCCAGCCGACCCCGGCGGCGATGTCCACGTGCGCGTCCAGCTGGCCCGCCGCGATGTTGGGCCACAGCCGCGGGTCGGTGGGCCGGTGCGCCTGGTCCGGGCCGTGGAAGGTCAGCGAATCCCCGAGCACGAGCAGGTTCGCCAAGGCCATTGGTCCAGGGTATTGATGCCTGCCCGGCTGCTGCGGTGCTGTTCGCCAGTGGTGCGC
>DAOMFH010000379.1:0-2521 GCA_035429705.1 Actinomycetota bacterium | reverse complement strand
GCCCCGGAGTCCGTACCACCGATCTGCATGTTCGCCAGTGCGTCCATGTTGAACGAGGACCCGTAGGTGCAGAAGTGCCGGTTGCCCGCCCCATCCGTGCCGTACGAAGGGTCGTAGGTGACGAAGGACCCCGGCGGGACCGGGTCCGCAACCAGGCAGCCGCCCGTCGTCATGGCCGCTACGGCGATCACTCCCACGACTAGTCCCTTCACGGCTCGCCACTAACTCCCACCCGTGGGTCTGGCCGGCACGCCGAAGACGGTCTGGCCGTCTGGCACATCATGCACGACGACCGCGCCCGCTCCTACGGTGACGTCCCGTCCCAGGCGGACTCCGGGCAGCACCGTAGCCCCTGTGAAGATCGTGGATTCGTCACCGACGACCACGCCACCGGCCAGTCGAACCCCCGGGGACAGCGTCACGAAGTCCCCGAGGGTCACGTCGTGCGACAGACTGCACGCAACGTTCACCTGCACGCCCTCCCCCAGCCGCACATGGGACGTAAGCACCGTAAGGCAGCCCACATAGCAGCCATCCCCCATCCGCACATCCAGCCCGATAGCAGCAGTGGGATGCACCAGCGTCGCCGGTCGATAGCCCAGCCCACGTGCATGTCGCTGCAACCGAGCTCGCTGGTGCCCATCGCCGATGGCCACCGACACGCAGGCATGGCCCGGCTGCAGTCCGTCGATCGGGCCCAGCCACTTCACGCCCAACGACTCGAGGCGTTCGACATCCGGTTGGCCATCGGCCACCACACCCACCAGCTCCCACCGCCCGGGGTGGGCTCTCTCGGCATCTTGGATGAGGCTCACGGTCTCGCGACCATGACCTCCACCGCCCATGACGACAATCAACTCGGGCGAACCTGCTCTCACATCACCCCACCGTCCTTCCCATCTCCCGGTCGGAGCGAGAGTCCCCTCTCTTCTTCTCACACACGAGGCGCTGCTATCGATGCAACGCCGCGGACGCCACTGGTCAGTGACGATCGCCTCAGGGCGTGCCGATGGAGGCCGGTGGCACGCGCCCGGCGAAGCCTGAGCAAGGTGACAAACTCTCCCACGTTACCTAAGGTACGCGGTCGACAGCAGAGCCTTCGACCTCGAAGATCCCGGCTTACGCTGCGCGAACACAACCCTGTTGGAGTCCTCAGATCCGACTCTCACGGGTACCATGGCAGTCCGAACTCCTCCCGCGCACTGATCGACTCCTGGCGGCGTTCAGCGTGCGGCGGCCACAGAGGTGCTGTCGGGATCACCCTACCTGAAGGAGTGTCATGGCGCCCCAGAAAGACCTCGCGGGGAAGACCTGCCTGATCACGGGCGGAACCAGCGGAATCGGACTCGCCACAGCCCTGGGGCTGGCGGACCGTGGGGCCACGGTGGTGATAGTCGGTCGCGACCGGCGAAAGTGCGAACGGGTTGCGCGGCACATTCATGGCCGGACCGGATCCACCGTCCAGTTCCTCGTGGCCGACCTCTCATCGCAGAAGCAGGTTCGCAGAGCGGCCCACGACGTCCAGGCCGGGTATCCCCGCCTGGATGTACTGGTGAACAACGCCGGCAGCAACTTCATGAAGCGCCGGCTGACCGACGACGGGCTGGAGATGACATTCGCGCTGAACCATCTCGCTTACTTCCTGCTCACCAATCTCCTCTTGGACGCTCTGAATGCCTGCCCGTCGGGGAGGATCGTGAATGTCTCGTCATCTGCTCACAAGTCAGGGACAATCCATTTCGATGACCTACAGGGAGAGCGTGACTACGACCGGCTCAAGGCGTATTCGCAGTCCAAGCTGGCGAACCTGCTGTTCACCTACGAACTGTCGAGGAGACTGCAGGGAACCTCGGTAGCCGTCAACGCCTTGCACCCCGGGCTGGTGGCGACCAACCTCGGGATCGACAATGGCTGGCTGCGGGTGAAACTCCGAAATGTCGTGCGCCATCGGTCTCTCATCAGCGCCCGCGAGGGGGCGGAGACGAGCATCTTCCTGGCAGGCTCCTCGCGGGTGGAAGGGATTTCCGGACGCTACTTCATCGAGTGCAGCGAAGCCCGGTCCTCGCCGGCCTCATATGACTCCGACGCGGCCGCACGTTTGTGGCGCTTGAGCGAAGAGCTGACCGGTTGCCGCACACGCTGACCCTCGCGTGACTCGGGCGCACCTCAGCTCCACGAGCCGCTCCCAGCTCTGCAGGGGAGCGGCCCTGCCATCTCAAGGGCACCGCTCGTGTGTGTCTTCAGTGCTGCGGTGGTCTTCGCGACATTCCGACGCGTCGGCGGCCCTCGCAATCAGCTGAGCCGGTGGTCGCGAGTCATGGCCCCATCCCGGCCGGGGGGGGGGTCACAGGTGAGATGCCCCGGCATTCTGTGGTGGTTGGTTTGAGACCCCTGCGTCTGACTGTGACACCCCGACTCGGGCTTGCGGAACCCACGGGCATTCGGGTGAATCGGCGGATATCGCCCCGAAGGCGCACGGGCATTGTGCCGACGAGATCACTATGCGAAGTGGTTACGGACT
>DAOMFH010000378.1:0-2527 GCA_035429705.1 Actinomycetota bacterium | reverse complement strand
CACGGGACAGTAGTCGCTGCGCGCGGCAGACTGTCAGCATGCGTGCAGTGACGATGACCGCGGTGAATGAGATCGCCGCCGGACTGCGGCCGGACCCCGAGCCTGGACCCGACGAAGTCCTCATCCGGGTGCTGGCCTCGGCGGTCTGCCGGACCGACCTGCAGATTCTGCGCGGCGACCTGCCCCCACACCGATTGCCGCTGATCCCCGGCCACCAGGTCGTCGGCGAGGTGCTGACGCCGGGACCGCTGGCCGGTCAGCGTGTCGGGCTGGTCTGGTTGGCACAGACCTGCGGCACCTGCCGATTCTGCCGGGCGGACCGGGAGAACCTGTGCGAACGTGCCCGGTTCACCGGCTGGGATCGCGACGGCGGATACGCCGAGCTGGTGACGGCACACAAGGACTTCGTGCACCCCCTGCCCAGCGGGGATCCGGAAGCCATCGCGCCGCTGCTCTGCGGTGGGGTGATCGGCTTCCGCAGCCTGCGTGTGGCCGGGATCGGGCCGGCGTCCACCGGCATGAGGGTGGGCTTCTACGGGTTCGGCGCGTCGGCGACCATCGCCATCCAGGTCGCCCGCCACTGGGGCTGCGAGGCATACGTCGTGACCCGGTCTCAGTCCGAGGTCGAGCGGGCCCGCGACCTCGGTGCGGTGTGGGCCGGCACCTACGATCAGGTGGTCCCGCAGCCCCTCGACGCAGCCATAACGTTCGCACCCTCCGGCGACGTAGTGGTCAGTGCGCTGCGGGCCGTCGACCGTGGCGCTCCAGTGGCGATCAACGCCATCCACCTCGACCGCATCCCGCAACTGGACTACAACGACCTGTGGTGGGAGCGGAGTCTGCGCTCGGTGGCCAATGTGACCCGCTCGGACGTGCGCGACTTCCTGGCGGTGGTTGCGGACGCCGGGGTGCGCACGCAGTACGAGATCCTGCCGCTGGCCGAGGCGCCCCAGGCGTTGCAGCGACTGGAGGCCGGCGACGTCCGGGGGGCCTTCGTCCTCATGTGATCGCGCCGACTTGCCCCCGGTTCCATGCCTCAGGTCGATGACCGTCCCTGACCGGCATCCGCGACGATCTTCGCGATCCGCGCACTGCGCGTCCCGGGCCGCTTGGCGGACTTGATCCAGTAGAGCAACTGCCTGCGACGCCCGGGCGGGAAGCCGTCGAACACATCGCGCAGCCCCCCCAGCGCCGCGGCGAGATCCTCAGGCACCTCGAGCGCCTCGACGTCGTCGAGGAAGTTGAACATGCCGTTCACCTTGGCCGCCTCCACCGCAGCGAGTCCGGCTGGCTGCATGAGGCCGGCCGACTCGAGCCTCGCCAGTCGCTGCTTGTTCGACTTCGACCACACGCTGGTGGGACGACGGGGGGTCAACCGGATCGCGCTGCGCTGCTCGTCAAGGGTCTGCACCGTGCTGTCGATCCAGCCGAAGATCAGGCAGACCTCGATGACATCCTCGTACGCGATGACCCGGCGACCGGTGACCGATCGCCATTGCACCAGCCAGAACCCGGGCTCGTCGCGGTGATGGCGCGCCAGCCAGTCGTACAACTGCTCCCGGGTGTCCATCGGGATGCGAGGAAGCGGGTTGCGTTCGACGATCGGCACGGTGTCAGTCGAACAGTCTCAGCAGGTCCCCGACCTGCTGCCCCACCTCTTCCGGGTGCCGGAATGCCCCGTCGGGGTTCACCGAGTAGGTGTTGCGCCGACCCACCTTCGTCTTGCGCAGGTACCCGCCGCCCTCGAGATCGGACAGGATGGTCTGAGCTGCCCGTTCGGTGATCCCGACCGCTGCTGCGATCTCCCTTACACGGGCGTCAGGGTTGCGATGAACGTAGATCAGGATGTGGCCGTGATTGGTCAGGAACGTCCACCTCCTGGGCTGCCTACCGACCATCCGCTCCTCCGTCCGTCCCAGCCACGGTACCCGGACGTCGGCTGCACGCACTCGTGCGGGCAGGCAGGCTGCGCGACCCGGCACTTCGGAATGAGGCAGGCAGGCGCCGGTTCTCGATCTACCCTCCGCGAGTGGGAGGCTACGGCCATGGCGCCTCTGGTCTCGGACGTACTCGAACTGCTTGAGATTCCGTCTGTGGGCGGCACCGCAGGCGAGCAGCAGGCCCAGCAGTGGGTGGCCACCAAGTTGCGGGAATGGGGGTGGGACGTCGAGGTCTGGGTCGACGATCCGCTCACCTACCTGGAGGATCCCGACTATCCGGGGATGGAGGTCGTCCGGGCCGCGGTGACCGGGGTGATCGGCCGACCCCCGGGCAGCAACGGCACCCGCCTGATCCTCGGCCACACTGATGTGGTGCCGGGCGGACCGGCGCCCGCACTGATCGGAGATGATCTGACGGGCCGGGGTTCGGTGGACATGAAAGCGGGGCTGGTCGCCGGCATGCACGCAGCTCGAGCAGCCGGTGGCGATGTCGCGGTGTGTGCGGTGAGCGGGGAGGAGGACGGCGGGATCGGGACCTTCCTGGCTCTGCGCCACGGCCTGACCGCGCGGGAGTGCGTCATCCCCGA
>DAOMFH010000377.1:0-2540 GCA_035429705.1 Actinomycetota bacterium | reverse complement strand
GGTGGCCCGGACCCTGCCCGCCGGGCAGCGCCCGGCTCAGACATCCAGCATGCGGCGGTCCAGCCCCGCCGAGCCCTCCACGATGAAGCCACGCCGCGGGCCGACCTCGTTGCCCATCAGCAGGCCGAACACATCGTTTGCCGCGGAGGCGTCCGACACCGTGACCCGCCGCAACTGGCGCTTGGCCGGATCCATGGTGGTCTCCCGCAGCTGTGAGGCATCCATCTCACCGAGACCCTTGTAGCGCTGGATCGGATCCTTGACCCGCAGCCCCTTCTTCTCCATGTCGGTCAGGGCCTTCTGCATCTCCGCATCGGAGTAGGTGTAGCGGATCTCGTTCTTCGCTCCCGGTCTGATGATCTCCAGCCGGTGCAGCGGCGGCACCGCCGCGAACACCCGGCCGGCATCGAGCAGCGGGGACATGTACCGGTGGATCAGGGTCAGCAGCAGGCAACGGATGTGGGCACCGTCGACGTCCGCGTCGGTCATCAGGATGATCTTGCCGTAGCGCACCTGGGCCAGGTCGAAACTGCGGCCGGTGCCCCCGCCGATCACCTGCAGGATGGAGGCGCACTCGGCATTCTTGAGCATGTCCGCCATGGACGCCTTCTGCACGTTCAGGATCTTGCCCCGGATGGGCAGCAGCGCCTGGAACTCCGAGTTGCGCGCGGACTTGGCAGTGCCCAGCGCGCTGTCGCCCTCCACGATGAACAGCTCTGTGGCGTCGGTGACGCTGCTGCGGCAGTCGGCCAGCTTGGCCGGCAGGGCCGAGGATTCCAGGGCGTTCTTGCGGCGCTGCACATCCCGGGTCTGCCGGGCCGCCAGACGAGCGCGGGCAGCATTGGCGATCTTGTCCAGCGCCGCCTTCGCGTTCGCCTTCTCCCCGCGCGGCGGCTTGCTGAACCACTCGGCCAGGCGTTTGGCGACCACCCGCGACACGATCCCGCTGACCTGCGGGGTGCCCAGAACCTCCTTGGTCTGCCCCTCGAACTGCGGCTCGGCCAGTCGCACCGTCACCACCGCGGTCAGCCCCTCGGTGATGTCGTCCTTGGTGACCGCGTCCTCGCTGGCCCGCAGCACCCGGGCGGCGCGCAACTGCTCGTTCACCGTCCTGGTCAGGGCACGCTCGAACCCGGACACGTGCGTGCCACCTTTGGGCGTGGCGATGACGTTGACGAACGAACGGGTCACCGTGTCATAGCCGCTGCCCCACCGCATCGCCACCGACACCGTGCAGGTGCGCTCGACATCCTGGGTGCTCAGGTGGCCCTTGCCGTCGAGGACGGGCACGTGCTCGGTGAAGTGGCCCTCCCCCTCCAGCCGGATCACCCCGGTCACCGGCTCGTCGTCGGCCAGGTAGTCCACGTACTCCCCGATGCCCCCCTTGAACCGGAAGGTCTCATCCAGCTGGTCGTACTCGTGGCGCACGTCCCGCACGTGCAGCGAGAGGTCCGGCACCAGGAACGCGGTCTGCCGGGCCCGGTCCCACAGGGCATTCCGGTCGAAGGTGGTGTCCTTGGTGAAGATCTGCGGATCCGGCCAGAACCGCACCCGCGTACCGGTTCGGGTCCTGGGTGCCGACCCCCGCTGGTGCAGGCCGGCTTTGCGGGTGAACGGCGCATCCGGACCGTCCCCGTCGAACACCCCCGGCACCCCGCGCCGGAACGACATCCCGTAGGTCTTGCCGCCGCGGTCCACTTCGACATCCAGTCGCGCCGACAGTGCGTTGACCACCGACGCGCCCACCCCGTGCAGCCCACCGGCCGCCCCGTACGATCCCCCGCCGAACTTCCCACCGGCGTGCAGTTTGGTCATGACCAACTCGACGCCGGTCAAGCGCGACTTCTTCTGCACATCCACCGGAATTCCGCGGCCGTTGTCGGCGACCGACACACTGCCGTCACCCAGCACGGTAACCGTCACCGTGTCGCAGAACCCAGCCAGCGCCTCATCGACGGCGTTGTCGATGATCTCCCAGACGCAGTGCATCAAACCCTTGGAGTCGGTGGACCCGATGTACATCCCCGGCCGCTTGCGGACCGCGTCCAAACCCTCCAGAACGGTCAGCGCATCAGCGGAATAGGCTGCGGTCTTCGTGGGCACCCACCCACAGTAGAGCGCCGGTGCGACAAGTCCCGGCACCCCACCCTCCGGCGTGTGGAAAACCCGCCCCCGCACTACGCTACCGGCGAAACACGCCTAATCCCAAGTGCGGGAATCCCCGATGACTGGGACAGTGTTGACTACGGTGTACGGAAGTTCGCAAACCGCGTGAAGGAGGTGGTTGCAGTGGTCACCACCCTGTCCCCCAGCCCCTTGACGGCCAGCGATCGCTGTGACCGGTGCGGGGCTCAGGCTTATGTCCGGGTGATCCTGACGTCGGGTGGTGAACTGCTGTTCTGCGGCCACCACGCGCGCAAACACCTGCCCGCCCTGGAGTCGCTGGCCGAGTACATCCAGGACGAGACCGACCGGGTGGACAGCGCCAACTAGCACGCCACCGGCCGCCGTTCAGTGACCGCGGAACTCCGGCGGCCGCC
>DAOMFH010000376.1:0-2540 GCA_035429705.1 Actinomycetota bacterium | reverse complement strand
GGGGTCACCGCCCGCATGCCGGACTGCCTGCCGAAGTTGGTCCGCAGGACGTGCAGGAACTCGGTGGTGGGGCTGGAGTCGTTCGCCCAGCCCCCCAGGAAGTTCGCCGCGAACGGCTGCCACACGGCCGCCTTGCGACTGCCCACCGCGAAACTGCGCAGGGCGTCGGACACGGCCAGGGTGCCGAGGAAGTCGGTGTCGTGGTTGCCGTAGACCGCATACCACGGCGAGGGCACTCCGACCGATTCCACGGTCTGGCTCACAGCGGCCTGCAGCATGCCCGGAACCGTCGGGAACCCGTAGGCACCGTAAGGATCGCCGGCCGGATCCTCCGGGTGATAGGCGAAGGCGGACTCGGCCCAGACCTGCACACCCTCGTAGACACCGACGCTGCCCGAGTTCGGGGTCACCGGCACTCCGTCGAGGATGTCGATGTACCACCGCAACTCGAGTTCGGACATCATGTCCGCGCTGTCCCCGGTGTTCAGCGCCGCGGCCATCGGGGCGCCGGTCAGCGGGCTGTACTGCGCGGCCCGCATGGCCTGTGCCATGGCCGCGGCCACGTTGACGGTCAGGGTGTCCTGCGGCCGGAAGGACCCGGCCCACAGCGACTCGCTCTGCCCGACCATGATGTCCAGCCGGGCGGGGCTCTGCGCGTCCATGATGTGGATGTCGCTGAGGTGGCCCAGGTAGGCGATGCTGCGCCGCCGACGGGCCCGGCCCGGGGCCGCGACCCGTCCCAGCACGTCGTAGCGGGGGATGTACGGCTCCCCGGACCCGGCAGTCAGGTGGCGGTACTGGCGGTATACCGCAGATGTGAACCGGATCGTCTGGTCGAGCGTGGTCGGGACGTCCGCGGGCGCCGCCGGCTCGGCCAGCCGGGCGCCCAGGGCTGACTCGGGCAGTCCGAGCGTGGCCGCCAGTCCGGCAGTAGCGGCCAGGAAACCGCGTCGCGAAAGACCTGCCATCGGCCACCTCCGTGTGGTTACCCTCGGCAGCCTGTCAGCAAATGACCGGGAAGCGCTACTGCGACCCGCTGGTCGAACCAAGAACTTCCAGTGAGGTGGCCGGATCCCCCAGCGGCTGATCACCGAGCATGGCAGCCAGGTATCCGATGAGCTCCTGCTCGGTGATCGGTTCGACCATCGTGGTCATGGCACCCCTTCATTCGTCCCGGCCAGCGTAACCTCGCCGGGGGCCCGCGCAGGCTGGGTTCACGGGCGAATCCGGCAAACATCCGGTAAGCCTTTGCCCGGTCAACGTGAACCGGTCAGCTCACCCGGCGGGAAACCGCGGTCGGCTTCGGCTCGATGACCACGTCGAAGGCGACCGTCGTGTCCGTGTAGGGGTTGCGGCCCGACAGCCGCACACCCCGCGGGACGTTGCGCACCCGGATCGCGATCTCGTGTCCACGGTTGGCCGCGGTCACCCGTTGCCGGGCCGCCGAGCGCAGACCGGCCAGGGTGCTGCGGCCCTCCAGGCTGCCGGCCAGGTAGCGCAGATCGGTGACCAGCACGGCCGCGTCGGTCGCTCTGATCCACTGCCGCTGCCCGACCACCCGCGCCCGCCTGGGCAGTCCGACATCGGGCCGGACGTACCGCCACTGCGCGAAGTTGTCCAGGTCGGATCCCAGCCCGTTCCCGCTGCGCAGCAGCGCCGAACCCGAAGTGAGCAATCCGTCGCGCACACTCAGTGTGGAAGTGACCCGGGCCGAAGTCCCCCCGTCATCGAGCCGGTAGGACAGAGTCCAGGTCGTGCCGTTCATGTCCGTCACCCGGTCGATGCTGGCGCGGGCACGGGCGGCCAGCAGGTGGGACGCGCAGCGCTGCGGCTGCGCCGGCACCGTCGCGGAATCCAGGTCCACGAAGCGGTCCGGGGCCAGCAGGTCCATGCGCAGGAACTGCCGGAAGGAGCGACTCGCGATGACACCGAACTGGTCGCGGGTCAGAACCCAGGGCCGTTGCGCGAAACCCAGATAGCGGGCCGCCTGCCGCACCTGCGCCTTGCGCAGCCGGGCGTCCGACACGAACCCGCTGCGGTCGTACGTTCCGACCCCTCGCTGAGTGACCGACGGCCAGCCCGAGTCACTGACCCGGCCCAGTACCGGGTCGTACCGCTGGATCTGCACATCCGGGCCTTGTGGCCGCAGCTGCAGCCGCACCGTGCCGCCCTGCAGGAATGCCTCCCGCGAGGCTACGCACACAGCATTCAACTCGGCAACACCCTGGTCGAGCGGTACCGGCTCGGCAGCCGCCGGACCCGCACCCAGCAGGCCGACCCCGATGGCAACGCCTAGAGGCAGTTTTTTCACCACGCCTCCCGTCGGCCGCAGCACCCCCGTGTCCCTAACAGTGTGCGCCCACGCAACCCGCAGCCCGCAGTCGGGGCGTGCATTTCGCAGTTCCTTGATGGGGCGATGGGGCCACCGGGGCCGGTCAACAACACCGGGGCGACCGCAGGTGGCGCCTGCTTGTCCGAACCGGGGCCGCACGATCTGGGTCCGGACAACCCATCGCTGGGTATGCACCGAGGAGGCTCCC
>DAOMFH010000375.1:0-2548 GCA_035429705.1 Actinomycetota bacterium | reverse complement strand
ACGCCGGCCACACCGTGGTCATCGGCGACGAGAAGTACGCCCTGCACCTGCTGCCGTCCGGAATCCTGACCCCCACGTGTGTCCCGGTGATCGGCAACGGCGTGGTCATCGACCCGTCCGTGCTGCAGCGGGAGATGCAGGGCCTGCAGGAACGGGGGATCGACACCGGTCGACTGCTGATCAGTTCCAACGCCCACATCATCGCGCCGTACCACGTCGAGCTGGACAAGGTCACCGAACGGTTCGCCGGCAAGAAGAAGATCGGCACGACCGGCCGGGGGATCGGCCCGACGTACATGGACAAGGTCTCGCGGATCGGCATCCGGGTGCAGGACCTGTTCGACGAGGAGGGCCTGCGCGACAAGGTCGCGGGGGCCTTGTACCACCGCAACCAGGTGTTGCTGAAGATCTTCAACCGCCGGGCCCTCGACGTGGACCTGGTCTGCGAGGAACTGCTGTCGTACGCCCCGCTGTTCGCCGCGCACGTGCGCGACACCGGGCTGCTGCTCAACGACGCGCTCGACCAGGGCAAATACATCCTGCTGGAGGGCTCCCAGGGCACCCTGCTCGACGTCGACCACGGGACGTACCCGTTCGTGACGTCCTCCAACCCGACGGCCGGCGGGGCCTGCTCCGGCAGCGGGATCGGACCGACCCGGATCTCGCGGGTGCTGGGCATCCTGAAGGCGTACACCACCCGGGTCGGCGCGGGTCCGTTCCCCACCGAACTGTTCGACGACGACGGGCAGCGCCTGCGGTCGGTGGGCGGCGAGGTCGGGGTGACCACTGGCCGGGACCGCCGGTGCGGCTGGTTCGACGGGCCCATCGCCCGCAACGCGAGTCGTATCAACGGGCTCACCGACATCTTCCTCACCAAACTCGACGTCCTCACCGGCTGGGAGCGGATCCCGGTGTGCGTCGCCTATGAGGTCGAGGGCCAGCGGTTCGAGGACATCCCGATGAACCAGCGTGACTTCGCGGCGGCCACGCCTGTGTACGAGTACCTGCCCGGCTGGGCCGAGGACATCAGCGGTGCCCGCGAACTCGACGACTTGCCCGCGAACGCGCGGGCGTACGTGCGGTTCCTGGCAGAGCAGTCCAGGTGCCGGATCTCCGCGATCGGGGTGGGTCAGGACCGGGCCCAGACCATCGTCGTGCACGACCTGGTGGACTGACGCGCGGCGAGCCGCCGATCCGTGGGCAATACCCTTGGAACCGTGCGCGTATTGGTGATCGGTTCCGGGGCCCGGGAGCACGCCCTGGTGATGTCCCTGCTGAACGACCCCGGGGTGACAGAGGTGGTCGCGGCACCTGGGAACGCCGGGATCGGGCAGGTGGTCCGGACGTTGCCCGTGGACGTGGGCGACGCCCGGGCGGTGGCCGCACTCGGCCGCGATTTCGACCTGGTGGTCATCGGCCCGGAGGTGCCGCTGGTCGCCGGCGCCGTCGATGCCTGCCGGGAGGCGGGGGTACTCGCTTTCGGCCCGACCGCAGCGGCGGCCCGACTGGAGGGCAGCAAGGACTTCGCCAAGCAGGTCATGCGGGCCGCCGGCGTCCCCACGGCGGACGCGCGGACGGTGGACGACGAGGTGGACCTCCCCGCGGCGCTGGATGCGATGGGCTCGCCGTACGTGGTCAAGGACGACGGTCTGGCGGCGGGCAAGGGCGTGGTCGTCACGCAGGATCGCGCGGCAGCCCTCGAGCACGGGCTGGCGTGTCTGGCCAAGGGCGACAAGGTGCTCGTCGAGGAGTATCTGGACGGCCCGGAGGCCAGCGTTTTCTGCATCTGCGACGGGACCACTGTGGTGCCCTTGCTCCCCGCCCAGGACTTCAAGCGGGTCGGTGACGCCGACACCGGCCCCAACACCGGCGGGATGGGTGCCTACTGCCCGTTGCCCTGGGCCGACCCGGGCCTTGCCCAGTGGACCGTCGAGCACGTCGCGCAGCCGGCGATCGCCGAGATGGCCCGGCGCGGCGCCGCCTACAGCGGTGTGCTGTACGTGGGGCTGGCGCTGACAGGCAAGGGTCCGCGGGTCGTGGAGTTCAACGCCCGCTTCGGCGACCCTGAGACACAGGCGGTGCTGGCGTTGCTGGAAACCCCCTTGGCGGGTTTGCTGGCGGCTGCCGCCCGGGGCGAACTCGCCGCGCACCCACCGCTGCGCTGGCGCACGGGGGCGGCCGTGACCGTCGTGCTGGCCGCGGCGGGGTATCCGCAGGCCCCGCGGACCGGCGACGTGATCCACGGTGCCGACGCCCCCGGCGTGCTGCACGCCGGCACCGCACTGCACGATGGCGAACTGGTGTGTTCCGGGGGCCGGGTGCTGAACGTCGTGGCCACCGGCCCGGACCTGGCCCATGCCCGCGCCGAGGCGTACGCCATCCTGCGGACCATCGAGTTGGCCGGCGGCCACTTCCGCACCGACATCGCTCTGGAGGCCAGTCGATGATCCCCAACGTGCTCGCCACGCGCTACGCCTCACCGGAGATGACCGAGATCTGGTCGGCCCGGAACAAGGTCGTCGCCGAGCGGCACCTGTGGCTCGCGGTG
>DAOMFH010000374.1:0-2565 GCA_035429705.1 Actinomycetota bacterium | reverse complement strand
CTGCGAACTGCGACACGTAGGCGGTCGCCTTCCCCGAGTCGTCGCACAGCAACCCAGTGGACTGCTCCACCACCAGACGCTGCCCGTCGGAGCGGATCATCTGGTGGTCGCGACTCAGCGATGCGGCCTGCCCGGTGAGCAGTTGGGCTCGCAGGCTGCGGTCGAGGTCGTCGTCGAGCGGGTCCAGCACGTCGGTCAGCGAATGGGTCAGCAGCCAGTGCTCGGATCGACCCAGAAGCCGGCACAGCGCCGGGTTGACCTGGATGAACTCCCGGTGCAGCCCGACCACCGCCATGCCGGTCGGGGCCGACTCCATGGCCGTGCGGAAACGCCGTTCGCTGACCCGCAAGGCCTCCTGCGCATCGTGCTGCGGCTGGATGTCACGCAGCCTGCCCATCCGGCCGATGAGCCGGCCGGCATCGTCGAGCAGCGGACGCGAGCTGACGTCCATCCACAAGTAGGGGCCGGCGGAGGTCCGGCAGCGACCTTCGAACTCGACCCGCTGCTCGCTGGCCGGGCTGAGGTCCAGTCCCTGGGGGAAGTCGTCGGGGTGCAGGTAGTCGAACATCCTGCGGCCGGCCAGTTGGTCGGGCATCCAGCCGAGCACCTCAGTCACCGACGGCGAGATCCACTCCAGCTGCCCTTCGGGAGAGGCCCGGAACACCACGTCTGACGAGTTCTCCGCCATCAAGCGGTAGTGCTCCTCACTGCTGGCCAAGGCCTGTCGCGCCCGCACGTTGTCCGTGATGTCGACCACTTGCTTCATCAAGTGACGCACCGCCCCCTGCTCGTCGCGAATACAGGAGACGGTGAGATCCACCCAGACGATCTCCCCATCAGGACGGACGCAACGCTTGGACAGCCGGTATGTGTCCCGGCGGCCGGCGAGGATCCCGGCCAACAGTTCGGTGTCACGAGCCACATCGTCCGGATGGGTGATCTCCTGCCATGTGCATTCCATCAGCTCCGGTTCGCCCCGTCCCACCAGTCGGCACAGGGCAGCATTGACGCGCAGGAAACGCCCGTCGGACGAGAAGAGCGCCATGCCGATGGCCGCATCCGTCATCGAGCGGCGGAAGCGCTCCTCGGACTCCTCGAGTGCGACCTGCGCCTCCCTCTGCACCTGGATGTCCCGCATGGCACCGACTCCCACCGTCAACTGGCCCTTCTGGTCCACCAGCGCACGCCCGAGCACACTGACCCAGCGCCAACTACCCTCGGCCGTCGCGATCCGGACCTCCGTGCGCACAGACGAGACCTTCTGCATACTCAGGTCGTGCAGTTCGCGCTCGACCTCGGCGAGGTCGTCCGGATGCACGAACTCGATCATCGAGCGGCCCATCACGTCAGCCGGCATCCAGCCGATGACTCTGGTCACCGATGGACTCGTCCAGGTCACGCGTCCGCTGACGTCGGTCTGGAACACCATCTCGGAGGCGTTCTCGGCCAACAGTCGGTAGTTCTCGCGGGACTCGGCGATCTCCCGGGCGGTGTTCACCCGATCGGTGACGTCTCGCCAGGCGAAACTGACGACCTCGCCAACGGCCACACCCCGCACGTCGAAGCGGCGCACCTCGCCGGTCGGCAAGGGTACCTCCTGCTCGTCCACCGTGAGCGGCAGCCCGCTCTCGAGCACGTGTTTGGCCCACGCGAACACGGTGTCAGCGGCGACTCCGCTCCACACCTCGGACATGCGGTGGCCGATGAGTTCATCGGTGTCCTTGCGCAGGTATCGGCAACTCGCGGCGTTCACATGGGTGTACTCGAAGTCGATGATCTCGCCGCTGCCATCACGCACCGCGATCAGCGCATTGTAGGGGTCCAGCAAAGCGTCCAGGGTGGCCCGCAGTTCGCGTTCCGCCCTCTCCACCGCACGACTGCGCGCGTAACGCTGGGTGACGTCCCACCAGGCCACACCGATGCCGTCATCGATCCTCACGGCGCTGATGTCGTAGTAGCGGACCTCCCCGGACCGCATCGGGTACTCCCAGTCGTCGAGGGCCAGCGACTCACCGCTCTCCACCACCGCGACGTACTTGTCGAACAGGCCCGTCTCAAAGTCCTCGGGGTTGACGTCCAGCAGCGTGGAACCGATGGTTCGCTCCCGCTCGAGGCCGTTCTCCTTACACCCAGCCTGGTTGATGGCCAGGAACTCGAAGTCCACGACCGTGCCGGAGTCGTCCCGGATCGACCGCAGCAGCGCGTACGGGTCGAGTAGCGCCTCGATGTCCACCAGCGCGGGTGTGACATGCGGCATCGCGGTGTCGTCGCCCGTCGGTCCCTCGCCTGCTTGCATCGCCGTAGCCCTCCCGGACTCAAGTAAACCGCGAGCGAGCCGATGGCGCACCGTGAGCGAAGGCCAACAGTGCGTGCACGCAGCCCCTTGGGCGTTCAGCAATCCGCACCCCGGCCGCAATCCCCGGTGCTGCCCGGCCTCGCAGCGTGCCCCGCCACAGCAGATGGGAGCAGCACCACGGCGCTGAAGCGCGTGACCTGCTCAGTCGGCCGGAGCCCGGTAGGCCTGGCAGGACGCCGCCGCCGGGACCATTCCCAGCGACCGGTACA
>DAOMFH010000373.1:0-2570 GCA_035429705.1 Actinomycetota bacterium | reverse complement strand
GGGGTGGGCGTGGGCGTCCCGGTGCGGCCGGTCACGGGTGGTTCGCGACTGCTGCGGCGTTGCTGGCCGGCTCTCGCGAGTGCTGCGTTGGGGGTCGTCGGATCACCACTGTTGCGGCGTTGGGAGTTCTGCTTGATCAACATCCCCAACCGCGCGACAGTCGGGAACTGATCGACAACCGTGCGACAGTCGCGGCGGGGGCGTGGGGTTCCGGTAACGAGCGGGGGCGAGGATGGGGTTCGGCAGACACCCTCACCTGTAGAGCGACTCGACCTCATCGGCGAACTCAGCCATGACCACATTGCGCTTGAGCTTCAGCGACGGGGTGATCTGACCCTCTGCCTCAGTCCAGTCGATGGGCAACACCTTGAACTTCCGGATCGACTCGGCTTTGGAGACCGCCTTGTTCGCGTCGTCGATTCCAGCCTGGATCTCGGCGAGCAGGGCGGGGTCTTCGACCAGTTCGGTAATCGGCGTCTCGGCGGGCCGGCCCTGCTGTTTGAGCCAGGCGGGCAGCGAGTCGGCGTCCAGCGTGACCAGGCAGGCGACGAAGGGTTTGGCGTCTCCGACGACCATGCACTGGCTCACCAGGGCGTGGGCGCGCAGTCGGTCCTCGAGTACACTCGGCGCGACGTTCTTGCCGCCGGCGGTCACGATCAACTCCTTCTTGCGCCCGGTGATGCGCAGGAATCCATCGGGATCGAGCTCGCCGATGTCGCCGGTATGCAACCAGCCGTCCGGTTCGAGTACCTCCGCCGTCGCCTCCTCGTTGTTCCAGTAGCCCCGGAATATGTTCGGGCCCTTCAACAGAACCTCGCCGTCATCGGTGATGCGCACGGCCGTGCCGGGGAACGGCTTGCCGACCGTGCCGATCCGGAGTGCGTCGGGCCGGTTCATGGTGCTGCCGGCCATGCTCTCGGTCAGGCCGTAGCCCTCGAGAATGGTGACCCCGATCCCCCGGAAGTAGTGCCCCAGTCGCTCGCCGAGCGGGGCGCCGCCGGATACCGCGTACTCGACGTTCCCACCCATGGCCGCCCGCAGTTTCGCGTAGACGAGCCTGTCGAACACGTAGTGCTTGAGTCTCAGCATCAGTCCCGGACCGCGCGGGTCGTCCAGTGCGGTGCTGTAGTCGATGGCCACACGGGTGGCCGCGTCGAAGATCCGGCCGCGACCCTCGGCAGTGGCTTTGGCCTGTGCCCCGTTGTAGACCTTCTCGAAGACACGTGGCACGGCCAGCAGGAAGGTTGGCGCGAACGAGCCCAGGTCATGGAGCAGATCGTGGACGTCGGGGGTGTGCCCCAGCCTGATCCGGGCCCGGACGCAGGCGACCCCGATCTGTCGGCCGAAGGAGTGGGCCAGTGGTAGGAACAGCAGGGAACTCTGCCCGGGGGCGAAGACCTGAGGGGCACTGGCCATGACGATGTCCCCGGCGAACATCAGGTTCGCGTGGGTGAGCACACAGCCTTTGGGGCGCCCCGTGGTGCCGGAGGTGTAGATGATCGTGGCGATGTCGTCGGGGGAGGCGCTCGTCCGGCGCCGTTCCAGTTCGTCGTCGCCGATCTCGTGGCCGGATGCGCGCAGGTCGTCGAGTGCGCCGTCGTCCATGACCCAGACACCTGTGACTCGTGGCAGGTCCTGCGCCACCTGCTCGAGGACCTCCTTGTGCCGGTCCGACTCGAGGAACACCGCAACCGCTCCGGAGTCACTGAGGTTCCAGGCCACCTGTTCGGCCGAGGAGGTGTCGTAGATGGGCACCGACACCGCCCCGGCGTACCAGATCGCGTAGTCCACCAGTGTCCACTCGTAGCGGGTGCGTGACATGATTCCGACCCGATCGCCCACCTGCACCCCGTTGGCCACGATGCCCTTGGCGAGTTCCCGGACCTGCTGGGCGAACTCGGCACACGTCAGATTCCGCCAGCCCTCGCCGTCGACAACGGAGACCGCCGGCTGGTCGGCGGCGGTTCGTTCGCTGTCCAACAGTCGGTCGGTCAGGTTGCCCGTGGCCGGCGGCAGCGCGGATGGCTCGGCGTACTCCTGCATGTGGACCTCCCCGGCAGCGGTCAGTCGGTGCTACTCCTAGGGTGTCAGCATGCCGCAGTCACTGCTGCTCGCCGCCCTGGCCGTGGCCGGATCGCCGGCTGAACAGCCCCAGCAGGTCATCGTGGTCACGGCCGACAACTGGGGTAGTCAGCACGCTCAATTGCGCCGCTACCGCCGGCAAGCTCACGAGTGGAAGCGGGTCGGCCGGGCGGTTCCCGCGTGGCTCGGTGTCAACGGACTGGCTCCCGCCAGCACCCGCAAGCAGAACACCGGAACGACCCCAGCCGGAGTGTTCGGCCTGCCGGAGGTGTTCGGGCGGGTCACGCACAGCGGAATCTCGATGCCATACCGGCGCATCACGGCATCGTCCTACTGGCCCTACGACCCACGCGACCCCCGGACCTACAACGTCCTGCAGGATCGTCGGGTGAAGGCCGCCCGGTGGCGGGCGGACGGGCAGTGGTCGGAACACCTCGTGGACTACGGCCGGCAGTACCGGCTCGCGGTCGTGATCGGCTACAACCTGC
>DAOMFH010000372.1:0-2588 GCA_035429705.1 Actinomycetota bacterium | reverse complement strand
GATGTATGCGGCGTCGGCTCCCCGATCGACCACGATGCTGATGGTCACCTGGGATCGGTGTCCTTCCCATTCCGCGGATTGCGCAGTTGTCAGTGACGGTGGCGCCGTAAGGGAGGGCGGCGAAGTCGAGAATCGGAACACAGGCTATCCAGATTCGTACGCTTGCCGCTGGCTCATCGTCAGACCGGCCGGGGTGCGTCCACCTGCACGGACTCTGTGTTCGGCGTCGGCGGGACACTATAGGTTGCATGGCCGACATCAGCGGTGAGCTTGAGAGCCTGCGACGCGAGAACGCACGGCTGCGCAAACTGCTCAAGTTGACCTCTGCTGAGGCGGCACCGGCCCGCGGTACCCAGACCGCGCTCTACCTCGCGTCGCCCGGGCCGGTCGATGCGCACTCCTCACCGCGGACGAAGGTCGAGTTCTTCGCGGCCGTGTTCGGAGCCCGGCGAGACGTGTACGCGGTCCGGTGGGAGAACGCACGCAGCGGGAAGTCGGGCTGGGTGCCCGCGGTCGAGGGCGGCTGGCGCAAGGGTAGGAACTCATCCGATCGCCGCTATCTGCCGCTGACGGCCGAGGTGCTGGCTGCGCACCTGACCGGCGACATCCACATCGGCCTGTACCCGATGTTGCCGGGCGATCGGACCTGCTGGCTGGCCGCGGACTTCGATGGGCAGGCGGCCATGCTGGATGCGCTGGCCTATCTCAAGGCCGCACGCGCGGTCGGGGCCCCGGCTGCATTGGAGGTCTCCCGCTCCGGGGTTGGTGCGCATGTGTGGATCTTCTTCAGCGATCCGGTACCCGCTGCGACAGCGCGGCAACTCGGCACCGGACTCGTCAGGGAGGCGATCGCGATCCGGGGGCGCATGGATCTGGACTGTTACGACCGGCTCTTCCCGTCCCAAGATCTGCTTCTGGGTCGAGGTCCGGGAAACCAGATCGCGGCGCCGCTGCAAGGCAAGTGCCGGAAGAATGGGACGACGGTGTTCCTCGATCTCAGCACGCTCGAACCCTTCGTGGATCAGTGGGACTACCTATCGACGCTGGACCGGCTCACACCCGATCGGGTGGCCAGACTCGCCTCGTCGCTGCGGGAACCAACGGTGGGATCCCGGGTCAAACACGCACGCCCGGCACGATCGACGCGTACACAGCCCAGCCCTGCGCCCGTCGTGCATCTCGGGCTGAAGGGCGGTGGTGTGCGGATCCCGGGTTCGGACCTCAGCCCGTCGCTCTACGCGACGCTGAAGCACGCAGCGTCGATGTACAACCCCGAGTTCTACGACCGGCAACGCCGCCGGCAGTCGACCTGGAACGTGCCGCGGATCATCACTTCGTACGACGAGACCCTTGATGACCATCTCGTTCTGCCGCGTGGCCTGTTGGAGACCGCCAGCAAGCTCGTCGAAGAGGCGGGCAGCAGGGTTGAGATCGAGGATCTGCGGGTATCCGGCGACTCGCAGAACTTCACCTTGGATCTCGACCTGCAGCCCGTCCAACGATCTGCTGTTGACGACGTACTGCAGCATGACCTCGGCCTGCTGGTGGCGCCGCCCGGGTCCGGCAAGACCGTGATGGCCTGCGCGGTCGTCGCGGCGCGCGGCGTCTCAACGCTCGTCCTGGTCGACCGGAAGACCCTCGCAGACCAGTGGCGGCGCCAGATACAGGCGCTGTTCGGGGTCAAGCCCGGCCAACTGGGCGGCGGGCGCTCCAAGCTCACCGGCCTGATCGACATCGCCATGCTGCAGACGCTCGCCCGGCGGCCCGACACTGGCGAGAAGGTCGCCAACTACGGCCTCGTCGTGGTCGACGAGTGCCATCACGTGCCGGCGGCCGCGTTCGAGGCGGCCGTACGCACCATCCCCGCCCGCTACTGGCTCGGGCTCACCGCCACGCCCTACCGCCGGGACGGGCTCAATGACCTCATCGGGTTCCAGTTGGGCCCGGTGCGGCACACGCTGCGACTAGCCGACCCGGACACGCTCGAGGGGGCCAGCAGCGACCGGCCGCGTCCGGTACTGATCGTCCACCCCACGCAGTTCCAGATCGAGGAACCGATCGACCTGTCCGTGCCGGGTGCGATGGCCAGCATCCACGGTGCACTGGCCGCGGACGACGCGCGCAACGAGCAGATCCTCAGGGACGTGCTGGACGCGCACGACCGTGGCCGGCACTGCCTGGTGCTGGCCCAACGGACCGCGCACGTCGACCACCTCGCCGCGAGTCTGGTGCAACAAGGGTTGGACCCCGTGGTTCTCAAGGGCGGGATGGGTGCACGTGAACGAGCGACGGCCAGCGAGCGACTCGTCCCTGAAGCCGGCGGGCCTGCGTTGCTGGTCGTGGCGACCGGTCACTTTGTCGGGGAGGGCTTCGACTGCCCGGCGCTCGACACGCTCTTCCTCGCTGGCCCGGTCTCGTTCAAGGGACGGCTCATCCAGTACGCCGGACGCATCCTGCGCGCCTCTCCCGGCAAGCAGACCGCCGAAGTGCACGACTACCACGATGTGCAGGTACCCGTGCTGGCCGCTGCTCTGGCCAAACGGGCACCCGGCTACGTCAGCCTCGGCTTTCCCGATCCCAGGTCGGTC
>DAOMFH010000371.1:0-2596 GCA_035429705.1 Actinomycetota bacterium | reverse complement strand
TTCGGTTGCGGTCGGGACGGCGGGCGGACCGGAGGCGGCGGCCCGCACGGCGCGCTACCGGGCCCTGCGGGAGGCGGCCGCCGAGCAGGGCGCGGCGGCGATCCTGCTGGCCCACACCCTGGACGATCAGGCGGAGACGGTTCTGCTGCGCCTGGCCCGCGGGTCCGGCGCGCGCAGTCTGGCCGCCATGGCCCCGGTGGACGGGGACCTGCGCCGGCCGCTGCTGGACCTGCGCCGGGAACTGGTCCGCGCCGCGTGCACCGACGCCCGCCTGAGGCCCCACGAGGATCCGCACAACATCGACGAACGCTATTCCCGCTCGCGGCTGCGCCATCACGGGTTGCCGGCGCTGATCGCCGACCTCGGTGACGGGGTGGTGCTGGGACTGGCCCGCTCGGCGGCGCTGCTGCGCGAGGACAACGCGGCACTGGACTCCTGGGCTGACACCGTGCCGGTGGAACCGGGTGAGCAGGTGACCTGCCGCGTCGATGCGCTGGGCGGGTTGCCCGACGCGGTGAGGCTGCGGGTGATCCGGCGCATGGCGCTGGCGGCGGGCTGCCCACCGGCCGCCCTGACCCGGGAGCATTTGCGGGGGGCCGACACCTTGATCACCGACTGGCGTGGCCAGGGCCCGCTGGATCTGCCGGGGGGTGTTCGCGCAACGCGAACTTCTGGCAGGCTGGTCCTGCAGCCATCTTGCGGGAGGAAAAGTGCGCGCTGAGGACGTGGACGGGGACCTGGACGGTGTCCTGATCACCGCTGCCGAACTGAATCAGCGACTGTCGCAGTTGGCCAGGCAGGTGGACGCCGACTACGCGGACGCGGACCTGCTGATCGTCGGCGTGCTCAAGGGAGCGGTCATGGTGGTGGCCGACTTCGTGCGGGCACTGTCCATCCCGGTGGAGATGGACTGGATGGCAGTCAGCTCCTACGGATCCAGCACCAGGAGCTCGGGGGTCGTCCGGATCCTCAAGGACCTCGACAGCGACTTGGCCGGCCGCCACGTGCTCATCGTGGAGGACATCCTGGACTCCGGGCTGACCCTGTCGTGGCTGCTGCGGAACCTGCGCTCCAGGGGTGCGGCCAGTGTCGAGGTACTGACCCTGCTGCGCAAGCCGGACGCGATGCGCACCGTGGTCGATGTGCGCTACCTGGGGTTCGACATCCCGAACGACTTCGTGGTCGGCTACGGTCTGGACTACGCGGAGAAGTACCGCAACCTGGACTGCGTGGCGAAACTGTCACCCGGGGTGTACGAGACCGGCTGAGCCGCTGCCCGGGTCAGGGAACCGTACGGGAATGAGCGGACCGCCCGGGGCCGTTCTATCCTCAAGGTGATGAATATGAAGCGCTTGGTGCGTGGCCCCCTCCTGTGGATCATGCTGGCAGTACTGCTCGTGCTGCTCGGCAGCAGTCTCGTCTCGGGCGTCGGCGGGGTGAAGGACGTCGACACGTGGCAGGCAGTCGACTACATCGAGCAGAACCAGGCGAAGCAGGCGAAGCTCATCGACCGCGAACAGCGCATCGAACTGACCCTGCAGGACGGCAGCCAGGTGCGCTCGGAGTACATCACCGGGCAGGGCCTCGAGCTGCAGAACCAGTTGCAGGCCAAGAAGGACGCCGGCCAGTTGCCGGACGGGTACACCGTCGAGGTGCCGCGCGACAACATCTTCGTGACACTGCTGGTCTCCTTGCTGCCGGTCGTGTTGATCGTGCTGCTGCTGTTCTTCTTCATGAGCCAGATGCAGGGCGGCGGCTCGCGGATCATGAACTTCGGCAAGTCCAAGGCCAAAGTCATCACCAAGGACATGCCGCAGACCACGTTCGCCGACGTCGCGGGCGCCGACGAGGCGGTTGAGGAGCTCGAGGAGATCAAGGCGTTCCTGGCTGAGCCGGCGAAGTTCCAGGCGGTCGGGGCGAAGATCCCCAAGGGGGTTCTGCTGTACGGCCCGCCCGGCACCGGCAAGACCCTGCTGGCCCGGGCCGTGGCCGGTGAGGCCGGTGTGCCGTTCTACTCGATCTCCGGGTCCGACTTCGTGGAGATGTTCGTCGGCGTGGGCGCCTCCCGGGTGCGTGACCTGTTCGAGCAGGCCAAGGCCAACGCGCCGGCGATCGTGTTCGTCGACGAGATCGACGCGGTGGGCCGCCATCGCGGTGCCGGTCTGGGCGGTGGGCACGACGAGCGCGAGCAGACGCTCAACCAGTTGCTGGTCGAGATGGACGGCTTCGACGTCTCCGGCGGCGTGATCCTGATCGCCGCCACCAACCGCCCCGACATCCTCGACCCGGCGCTGCTGCGCCCCGGACGGTTCGACCGCCAGATCGCGGTCGAGCGGCCGGATCTGAAGGGACGCGAGCAGATCCTCAAGGTGCACGTCAAGGGCAAGCCGATCGCCCCCGGGATCGACCTGATGAACATCGCTCGGCGCACCCCGGGGTTCACCGGTGCGGACCTGGCCAACGTGCTCAACGAGGCCGCCCTGCTCACCGCCCGCAGCGGGCACACACTGATCACCCCGGAGGCTGTGGACGAGGCGATCGACCGGGTCGTCGCCGGACCGCAGAAGCGCTCACGGTTGATGAACGAGGCCGAGAA
>DAOMFH010000370.1:0-2599 GCA_035429705.1 Actinomycetota bacterium | reverse complement strand
TACAACAGCCAGATCGCTACGCCAACGAGGGCGGTTGGTTTGACGCGCATTCCGCAAATCTAGCGCTTCGCCAAGCTCTGGCGACTGAAGGTCGCTTGAAGGCTAAGTAGTTGGCTCGTCGGGTCGAAGCGAGCTGCTGGGAGAGGGGGTGGAGTTCACCGTCACACCCCCCTGCAACGGGCCGAACACGAACCGCGTCAGGAACGGACTTCAACTGCGCGCAGTCCTCCACGTCCTGTTCGACCGCCATCTCCTGACCATCGACAAGGGCTATCGGGTGGTGCTCAACCCATCTGGGCGCAGGGGGCTCTCTGTATGGAAGACCTTTCGTCTTCCTGCCTCGACGGCGCCGGCCCTCGAAGACGCTGCTCAAGAACCATCGGACGTCCGCTCCCAGTTCCGGCACATAGAAACGGGATCGTCGCATTCGTGCCCTAGACCAAGTTGACGGCGCGACCTTGGTGACCTTCGAGGTGCCGGTAGATCGTCGCTCGGAATCCCCCTACACCTTCGCAATCTCAGCGACGGTGGAGTCTCCCTGCCCCTACATCTGTCGGGCCACCGGCCCCGGGTCAGCCCCCCGCGCATCCGTGACGCCGATCCACCGCGCGAGGTCAGGCAGACCGCAGGAAACGGTCCAGCACCCGCACCCCGAACTCCAAAGACTCAACCGGAACGCGCTCGTCGATCCCGTGGAACAGCGCGGTGAAGTCGAGGTCGGCGGGCAACTGCAGCGGGGTGAACCCGAAGCAGCGGATCCCCAGTCGGGACAGGGCCTTCGCGTCCGTGCCACCCGACAGCGTGTAGGGCACGGGGATCGCGTCAGGGTCCTCGGCCATCAGTGCTTCGGTCATACCGCGCACCAGATCCCCGTCGAAACCGGTCTCCAGGCTGATGTCGAGCACTTCCGGCTCGTATGTGACGCCGGGCTCCAGCAACTGGTCGAACTGCGTGAAGAAGTCCTGTTCGAGTCCGGGCAGGAACCGGGCGTCGACGACAGCTGAGGCCTCGCCGGGGATCACGTTGCTCTTGTATCCCGCGGCCAGCATGGTCGGGTTGGCAGTGTGCCGCAGGGTGGCACCGATCATGCGGGCGAACGGGCCCAGTTGCGCCAGCGCGGGCTCCGGATCCTTGGGATCGAACGGGATGCCAGCGGCCTCGCATGCGTCGGCCAGGAACCGCTCTACAGTCGGGGTGAGTTGGACGGGGAACCGGTGCTCGCCGATGCGGGCGATCGTACGGGCCAGCCGGGTCACGGCGTTGTCGTCGGCGATCAGCGAGCCGTGCGTGGCGGTGCCGGTCGCGCGCAGCCGCAGCCAGGCCAGACCCTTCTGCGCGGTCTCGATCATGTAGAGACGCTTCCTGTTCGCAAGTTCGAAGGAGAAGCCGCCCACCTCCCCCACACCCTCGGTGACCCCGTGCAGGAGGTCCGGGCGGTTGTCCACCACCCAGTGGGCACCCTCGCGGCCACCGGCCTCCTCGTCAGGCAGGAACAGCAGCACGATGTCGCGGCGCGGCCGGTACCCGCTCAACTGCCACTGCTGGATGACCGTGAGGATCATGGCGTCCATGTCCTTCATGTCGACCGCGCCACGGCCCCACACCATGCCGTCTTGAACAACGCCCTCGAACGCCGGCACCGACCAGTCCGCGGCGATCGCCGGCACCACATCCAGATGCGCGTGCACCACCAGCGCGGGTGCTTGTTGATCACGTCCGGCGATCCGGCACGCGACGACCTGCCGACTGGCCGCGGTCGTGCTGAACCTCTCCGTGTCCAGCCCCGCACCCTCCAGGAACCCCTCCACGTACTCGGCTGCGGATGCCTCGCCGGGGCCGGTGCCGTCACCGTAGTTGGAGGTGTCAAGGCGGATGAGGTCCGAACACACACGGGCTACGGATGCGGTCATGACCTCACTGTGCCATCGGCGCGCCGGTGGTGGACAGTGGAATCTGTGACCCAGCGGCTGTTCGTGGCGATCTGGCTGCCCGACGAGGTGCGTTCCAGCCTGCAGTCGGCCATCCGACCGCTGCCGGGCGACTATCCGGAGTTGCGGTGGCAGCCCCCGCAGCGCTGGCACATCACCCTCGGCTTCCTCGGCGACCGCGATCCGGCCCGCACGACCGAACGGTTCGGCAGGATCCCCACGCCTCCGGCCGCTCCCCTGAGACTGGCCGGGAGCGGCCGGTTCGGACCCATCCTCTGGATCGGCGTCGACTCGGCGCCGTGGCTGGCAGCCCTGGCGGGTTCGGTGCACGAGGTGATGGGTTCGCGGGATCGGCGCTTCCGTGGGCATGTCACCATCGCGCGGGCGCGCACCGGTACTGGACGGCGCGAGATCGGCGCGGCGGCCGGGGATCTGCTCGACTACCGATCACCAAAGTGGACACCTGCGGAGGTGACCCTGGTCCGCTCGGTCACCGGCCCGCACCCCTCCTACGAGGTGATCGCACGCTCCCCGCTCACCTGCGACGGTTCTGGCCGGACCGCTTGATACTCTGTAGGCCCGGTCCGGGTGGCGGAATAGGCAGACGCGCTAGCTTGAGGTGCTAGTGCCCGTAATAGGGCGTGGGGGTTCAAATCCCCCCTCGGACACCA
>DAOMFH010000369.1:0-2616 GCA_035429705.1 Actinomycetota bacterium | reverse complement strand
GGCCGGTGATCGCACCGGTTCCCGTTCGGCCGCCTGCGCGCAATCGGGGTTCCGGCGTCGCGGTGGATTCGGGGGTGCTTCGGATCGGTGGGACCTTCACCGACGCTGGTGGGCCGCATACCTGAGCCAGAACTGCATCCGTGCAAACCGCTCGGACTATTGCGGTTCTTCGGACTTGCGGGGGCAGTCCGGGTTGCTCGAGATGCGGGCGGCTGTTGGCGACTGTTCGGTGCTGCTGGGGCCGCCCGCCCGCGACTGTTGCGGTGCTGCTGGGGCCGCCCGCCCGCGAATGCGGTGTTGAAGATTGGATCTTGGCCGAACCCCCAACCGTGCACCATTCGCGAACCTACTGACAACCGCTCGACAATCGCGGCGGCGCACAGGCGCGGATTGGGCCGCGCCAGCGCCCGGCGTGTGTCGCGCGGGGTCGCATCGCACCGTTGCGGGCACCGACCGGCCGGCACCCCGCCCCCACTCGGCGAGACCGCCCCACGAAATCCGATGCGCCACTATTGCTCACGCCCGCAGTGGCTCGAGGGAGCGCCGACTGCTCGAAGCCGGTGAGTCACCTGGGTCACGCGGTCCAACGGGTCGCGGTTGTTCGTGGGACAAGCGACTGGACTCCCCCGCTGGCGCGGCCGCTTGGGACTTCACCCGGGAGTAGCCATCGACAGTCCACGGCCGGTAGGACACTCCACCACCCCCGCAAATCCGAACCTCCGGTTTGTGTGCCGTATCCGTGAGCCGCAGTCCTCCGTCCATGTTCGCGGTCAGCGACAGCGCACGGCGAGGCGCCCGTGGATTCGACGTCGGTAGGTGGCCAGAGTCCTCCGTGACCCACCGAATCGCACAGTGCGCCTTCCGATGCCTCTTTCGGGCATACTCAGGTGGCACGCGATGGATTCCGGATTCTCGGGAGGGATGGATTCATGACCTTGACCCGCGCACCCCGCCAGCCGGCTGCTGCTCGTGCGCTGGCCATTGTATCCGTGGTCGTCGGCCTGGCGATCGCGTTGCTGCTTCCCGGGCCCGCGGCAGCCGCCCGACTGGACGCCGCGCCGCCGTCCACGCCACTGGAACAGGTTCAGGCCCTGGTGCAGCCGGCCGTCGTGTATGAGCAGATCACCTGGACCGGGTACGTCTACGACGAGACGAACAAGGGCTACTTCACCCAAGATCCCTTCACTGTCACCTTCCAGTGCACCGGTTTCGTGGTCAACCCGACCGGCTACATCGCGACCGCTGGTCACTGTGTCGACTACGACGCTCAGGTGCGCCAGGCCATACTCGCCCAGGTCGTCGACTGGGCGTTCGAGAACGACTACTACGAGGTCCAGCCATCGAAGGAGACCATCGCCACCTTCGCCGACCACTGGCGTATCGACGGCGCCTCGACGGAGGGCAAGGCCGATCTCAGCGTGGCGGTCGCCTACGGGGTGAGCGTGTCGGGCGAGCCGACAGGCAAGGCGCTGCCGGCACGGGTGGTGGGTCTGCGCTCCTTCACGCAAGGTGACGTGGCCCTGCTCAAGATCGAAGCAAAGGATCTCACGGTGATCCCGCTGTCGGACAACAGCAACACCGGGGTCGGCACCGAGATCGTCGCCATCGGCTACCCGGCCGCGGTGGACCTGGTCACCGATGCGAACTTCAACCCGAGTTTCAAGGAAGGCACCATCAGTGCGGAGAAGACCACCGATGGCGGGCTGCTGCCGGTGTACGAGATCAGTGCCGCGGTCTCCGGGGGTATGAGCGGCGGGCCGACCGTAGCGCTCAACGGCGACGTGATCGGCGTCAACAGCTTCCGTATCGAGGGCGAAAGCCAACCGTTCAACTTCGTTCAGCCCTCCCAGAACCTGGAGGAACTCATGCGTGGCGAGGGTGTCGAGAACACCCTCGGGGAGGTGACCGACCTCTACCGCGCGGGGCTGCAGGCCTACTTCGCCGGCGACCGGAACCCCGCGATCGATCGCTTCGAGCAGGTGCTGCAGATCGTTCCCAGCCACCAGTTCGCCCAGGAGTACCTGCGCAAGTCACAAGACCTTCCGGAGGACTCCTTCCTGAGTTCCCCGCTGCTGTGGATCGTGCTGGTGGTGGGGCTGCTGGTCGTGGTGGGAGCCGTGGTGTTGCTGATCATCGCCTCGCGTCGCAAGAAGCGCCCCGTGGTACCTGGTGAGGTGGCACCGCCGCCGCTTCCACCGACTCCGGACACCAGCACTCCACCACCTCCTCCTGCGGCGGCCACCCCGGCGCAGGAGGCCACCACGGTCCTGCCGCCCCCTCCACCTCCGATGCCGGAGGCGCCGGCTGAGCCCGAAACCCCCGCGGAGTCGCCTGCCGAGGCATCCGCGCCGGAACCCGAGGAGGCTGCGGAAGAGGACAAGTTCTGTCCGAACTGCGGCAAGGGACACGAGGCCGACGCGCACTTCTGCCCGCGCTGCGGACACCGCTTCGACTGAACGAACGGCTGGCGAACTACCCGGCCGTGCAGGCCGGCACCGGGGCGAACGTGTACCCCATGTGCTTCCAGCGTGGCAGCATGTCCCGCACAGCGCGCACCGTCTGTGTGTGCGTGTCGTGCAGGAGGATCACGGCCCCGGGTCGCGTGATCGATCGCAG
>DAOMFH010000368.1:0-2631 GCA_035429705.1 Actinomycetota bacterium | reverse complement strand
CCACGGTCGCCTCCCGCAGCACGGCGAGCAGTTCGTCGGCCCGGTCGGCGATGCCCGCGGACACCGTCATGTGGATGTTCGTCGGGCCACCCCGCCGGGCGGGCTGGACCTGCAGCGACCAGCCGAGTTTATGCGCCTCGTCCGCGACGATGCGCACGTCGGGCCCGTCGGGAGAGCCGGTGTCGCCGATGCAGAGCAGCGAGGCCTCCGGCGGCACGACCATGCGCAGCCCGGGGATCTGTGCAACCCCCTCCGCGATGTGCAGCGCACCGGCCCGGGACTTCAGGGCCAGGTCTCGCAGTCCCTCCCGGCCGAGCAGGTGCAGCACGGCCCAGGCCGCCGCACCGGGGGCCGCCGAGCGGCTCGACAGCAGTGTGTTGTTGATCAGCGGGTAGCCGGGCCACCCGGCATCGGCGAAGTAGTGCAGGCGGCGCAGGTCGGAGGATGCGTTGAGCAGGATCGACACCCCCTTGGGTGCGTAGCCGTACTTGTGCAGGTCCATGGATGCGGACGTGACACCGGGAATGCTCAAGTCGACCGGCGGCAGGCCCTCCGCCTCCCGGACGAACGGCAGCAGCCAGCCTCCGATGCACATGTCGAGGTGGCAGAGGATGTCCCGCTGCGCCGCGGCCTGTGCCACCTCGGTCACCGGGTCCACGACCCCGTGGGCATAGCTGGGCGCCGAGACCACCGCGAGCGCGGCCCGGTCGTCCATGGCCGCCACCATCGCCTCCACATCGGCCTTGAAATGCTCGTCGACGGGGATGTCCACAATCTCGACGCCGCACAACCATGCCCCCTTGCGGAACGCGGAGTGCCCGGTCACTGGCAGCAGCATGGTCGGCGTGCCCTGCCCGCCGCGGCGGCGGTAGCGCTCCCGTGCCTCGAGCACCGCCAGCATGCACGACTCCGTGCCGCCACTGGTGACCGTGCCGACAGCGTCCGGGCCGCCGCCGTGCACGGCCAGTGCCGCCCCGACCAGGTCGTTCTCGATCGCGGCGATGCTCGGGAAAGCCGTCGGGTCCAGGCCGCTGCGTCCCCAGGCGGTCGCGGCCGCCGCATCGGCGACCTCCCGCAGCTGCTGGTTGCCCGACTCGAAGTGGTAGCTGGTGGCCCGGGTGAAGTCCAAGTCGATCGATCGCAGATCGTCCAGCGCGGAGAGGATCTCGAAGGCGGTCAGCCCCCGGTCAGGTAGCGGTGGCAGGGTCATGGGCTCCTCGCAGATCGTCTAGTCGTTTCTGGGTCAGGTCGTAGCGCAGCAGGGTCGGCAGGCTCAGCAGCAGCATGCTGGCCGGGAACAGTGAGAACGCCAGCACGATGCCGGTCAGGGCGCTGCCCGGCTGGGTGACGGTCTGACCGGCCTGCGTGGAGATGAACCCGGTCGCGGCCAGGATCAGGCCGACGACGGCCGGTCCCAGCGCCAGGGAGACTGTCTCGGCGGCAGCCCAGACCCCGGTGAAGACCCCGGCGCGCTGCCGGCCGTGCACCGCGGCATCGGCCGCCACTGTGTCCGGCAGCATCGCCAGCGGGAACATCTGCATGCCCGCGTAGGCCACGCCCACCAGCCCCACCGCCGCGTAGACGAGGGCGCTGGGCAGGCTGCGGGCGAAGATCAATCCCAGTGCAGCCACGAGGAAGACCGCGCTGGCCATGAGGAATCCCCGGTGCTTGCCCACCCGTTTGGCGGTCAGCGACCACAACGGCATCACGACGATCGCCGGCGCGACCAGGCACACGAACAGCAGCGTCTGCTGCAGCTCTCCCCCGCCCAGGATGTAGGTCGCCAGGTAGGGCACGGCGGCCAGCATCGCTCCCACCCCGAGCGCCTGGAAGATGAACGTGATCATCAGCAGCAGGAACCACCGGTTGTCCCGGACCGCGTCGAAACGCTCGCGCCAGGTCGGTTCACTCTCAGCCTGCGAATAGGACTTGACCCGCCGCAGCAGCGCCCAGCAGACCACCGCCGCCACGACCAACAGGGCACCCACCACGATCCCCATGCCCGCGTACCCCGTGCGCGCGGATCCGAACAACTTGACCAGGATCGGCGCCCCGGCACCGAACAGCAGGATGGACAAGGTGAGGAACACGATGCGGATGCTGGTGATCCAGGTGCGCTCCTCGTAGTCATCGGTGAACTCCGCGGGCATGGCCAGGTAGGTGACCTGGAACGTGGCGAAGCCGGTGACGGCAAGCAGGAAGAACACACCCACCCAGACCGCGGCGGCGTTACCTTCCAGGGCCGCCGGGGCCGCGAACGTCAGCGCGAACATGGGTCCGAGGATCAGACCGCCGATGAGCAGCCACCGGACCCGCGAACCCGTCCGCAGCATCGTCCGGTCGGACACGCTGCCCATGACCGGGGCGATGAAGACGTCCCAGGCTTTGGGCAGGAAAACCACCAGACTGGCGACGGCGGCAGCCACCCCCAGCACGTCGGTCAGGTAGTACAGCAGCACCAGCCCGGGTACCGTCCCGAACCCCCCGGTGCCGAACGAGCCGAACGCGTATCCGAACCACTGGCCGCGGGTGAGCCGTCGTGACATGGGTTTCAGTATCGTCGGCCCGGCCCGGGGATGCCCGATCGTGGCGACTCCCGCCGCTGGAACTTGAACACACCCGGGCGCTTAG
>DAOMFH010000367.1:0-2638 GCA_035429705.1 Actinomycetota bacterium | reverse complement strand
GATGCAGCGGCTTCGGCCGGGTTGTCCACAGATTCGGCCGCACAGCCCTGGGGTAGCCGCTGAACCGGCATCCTGAGCGGATGCTGCAAACCATCGCCGAACTTCGCCGCAACGGGGCCTCAGATCGCGAAATCCAGAAGGTCCGCTCCGGGGTGAAGCTGCACCAGGGCATCTACACACAGGAGGCGGCCGACGAGTGGCAGCGGTTCGAGTTGCGGTCGCAGGCTGCGCTGCTGCGGCTCAAGGAGGGCGCCGCACTCGCGGGACCGGCGGCGGCCCGGCATTGGGGGTTGCCGTTGGTGGGTGATGCTCCCAGCACGATCCACGTCCGAGGGGTGCGGCGCGGGCGGTATGCGAAAGAGGTCAGGGTGGTCAGCGGCGGTTCGGCCGAGTTGGTGGAACACGCCGGATTCCAGGTCACGACAGCGGCCTGGACCGTCGTTGACTGCGCACGCCTGCTGCCCCTGCGCGACGCGCTGATCATTGCCGACAGCGCCTTGCAGCAAGAGCTGTGCACTCTGGCGGATCTGCAGGCGGCTTGTGCTGCGCTTGGCAAGGCGAAGGGTGTGGCAGGCGTGCGTTGGGTGATCGCCAACGCGGACCCTAGGTCGGAATCGCCCGGGGAGACCTGGATGCGGATGGTCTGCCGGGAACTCGGCTACCCGGTGACCAGCCAGGTCGTCGTGGACGTAGACGGCCATCGGTACCGGCTCGACCTGGTCATCGACGGCACGATGATCGCCCTCGAGTTCGACGGCGCGGTCAAGTACGGGTCGGATCCAGCCCGCACCGTGCTGGCCGAGAAGAGGCGCCAGGCCCAGATCGAGCGGCTCGGATACCGCGTGCTCCGAGTTGTCTGGGATCAGTTGGCGGATCCCGCCCGGCTCGACCAACGCATCCGATCCGCCCTCGGTGATGCCACGATCCATCGTCGTCACGGCGCCCGATGACTGGCAACTGGGAGCCGAAGACGTGAACCCTCCGGTGGCATCAGCCGCCAGATCCCCCGAACACCATGGACAAGGTCTTCAGGATCGCCGTGGAACCCATCCACAGGGCCCGGTGTTCCTCGTAACAGTTGTCGAACCATGCGCGGTCGTCTCAATCGTGGTGTCGCCACGCATCCGAGCGGCGACACAGTCGGGTGAGGTCATCGAAGTGCGGACAGCACCTCGACACGGCTCATTCTCCCCCGACCACCTCCCGGGTCCGCGCCACATCCTCGCGCATCTGGGCCACTAGCGCGTCAACGGACTCGAAGGCCACCATCTCCCGCAACTGTTCCACGAAGCCCACTCGCACAGTCCGGCCGTACAAGTCGCCCTCGTAATCGAGCAGGAACGCCTCAACGGTCTGCTCCGAGCCTTCGAAGGTGGGGTTCGATCCCACACTGATCGCTGCCGGGTAGTGCCGGCCGTCGACCACGGCCTCGCCCGCGTACACACCATCCGCAGGTACAGCGGCAAGACGGTGGTGGCTCAGGTTCGCGGTGGGGAATCCCAGGCCACGACCCCGCTTCTGCCCCTGCACCACCCTGCCGGACACCTCATGCGGACGGCCCAGCATGCTGGCCGCGCCCCGCACATCCCCGGCCGCCACCGCCGCACGCACGCGAGTCGATGAGATCGGCTCGCCAGCTCCGACCAGCGCGAACTCGTCGACCACCAGTCCCGCCTCACGCAGGGTCTGCGCCGTGCCCAATGCGCGGTTGCCGAACCGGAAGCCGTGCCCGATGACCACGTGCCGCGCATCGAGTCGCTTGAGCAGCACCGTGTCGATGAACTCCGGGGCGGTCATAGCCGCCAGGTCGGCGTCGAACTCGAGCACCTCCACGAGTTCCACGCCCAGTTCCGCGATCAGTTCGATGCGCCGCGCAAGATCGCACAGTCGCTGTGGGGCGATCTGCGGGCGCAGCACCTCCAGCGGGTTGGGGTCGAAGGTCACGACCACCGACTCCAGGTCGAGCCGGCGCGCCAGGTCCAGGTTGTGCGCGATCAGCGACTGGTGCCCCAGGTGGACTCCGTCGAAGACCCCGATCGTCACCACTGATGGCCTGTCCACGCGACTACCTTGCCAGACGGGTCAGCCAGGAAAGGGGCCGGTCTTGGTCACACGGGCGCGTTCACCTCGATCCGGCTGACCCCGGCGACCACCCGCACGACGGACACCCAGCCACCCTGCATCAGGACCAGGTAGGTGCCGTCTGCGGTTGCGAGGTCGACCCGCTGTCCGTTGCGCAGTCGCTCGGCGGTCTGCTCGTCGACATCGAGCACCGGCAGAACCTCGCCGATGATGGCCTCCGTACGAGTGACCGGCGGTGCTGCGTCGCCCAGCGGCACGCATCGGTCGATCGTGATCGAGCCGATCGCGGTGCGCCGCAGTGCGGTCAGGTGCGCGGCGGTGCCCATGGCCAGGCCCAGGTCGCGGGCCAGCGCCCGCACGTAGGTGCCTGAACTGCACTCGACCACCACATCGACGTCGAAACCGCCCGGGCCCCGCCTGGGTGCCCCCACCACCTCGAAGCGGTCGACCCTCACCGGGCGCGCGGCCAGTTCGACCTTCTCACCACCGCGCACGCGCGCATACGAGCGCACCCCGTCGACCTTCACCGCGGACACAGCACTGGGCACCTGCTGGA
>DAOMFH010000366.1:0-2653 GCA_035429705.1 Actinomycetota bacterium | reverse complement strand
CGTCGGCCAGGCACACGTCGATCGCCCGTGGGTCGTTGACCGTCCACACCATCCAGGTCAGCGACGCATCCCGCATGTGTCCGGGCAGCTCCGGCGGGTAGCTGAACATGGTGTCCAGGCCGTCCAGGTCGTGCCGCAGCGCCTGATCCACCAGCCAGCCCACGTCGGCGGGCTCGTCGAATCCGTGCCGGGCACTGTCCCGGCCCCGCCGGTGGCCCTGGGCCCATCCGCCGATCTGCCAGCGCGGCGTGGTGTCCACGATCCACAGGACCCGCTGCTCACGTGCCGCACGCTTGAGTTCGGCGGCGGTGTCCAGGTTCTTCGAGATGTAGACGACCCGGTCCGCGGCCAGCCGGGCGGAGGTCAGGACTTCGAGGACGTCGTCGACGACCTGCGGCCCCTGTTCCACCTCCACGACCAGCGCCCGGCCGGACGGCACCCCGGCCGCCACCTCGGCGAGCGTCGGGATGGCGGTGTCCCGCCAGGCCGGCGACTTCCAGGCACCGGCGCTGGCCCTGTGCAGCTGCTCGTAGGTGGCCTCCGTGACATCGATGCCGGTCAGGTCGGTGGTGCGGTCGGTGGTCCGGTCGTGGTGGACCACCAGCACCCCGTCGGCCGTGCGCCAGACGTCGATCTCGACCGCGTCGGCCCCCTGTGCGAAACCGTGCTCCACACCGGCCAGAGTGTTCTCCGGCGGGGCAGCGGGGTCGTTGTGCTCGTGCCCGCTGCCGCGGTGGGCGATCAACCGCACGATCCCGTGCCGCGGCTGCAGCGGCGCCGAGCGATGGGCAGCGGCCAGCGCGGCCCCGGCCTGGGAGCGGGAGGTCACCTTCCGCAGGCTACCGCCACCGGAGGGTCGTTCCCGGTCCTCCGCCCGGGGGTGACGATTCTCACCCCGAGAACGCCCTAGGCCTATGTCGCACCTCGAACTACACTGGTGCCATCCCCGGAACGTGAAGGAGTTGACCCATGCTCAACGGCTCACCCGCCGGGCAACTCACGGCCGTGGACCCCCGGCGGCTGGGCAAGTGGGAGGTGCAGCAGCGCATCGGCTCGGGAGGTATGGGCGTGGTGTACCGCGCGACGTCCGGCGAGGACATCGCGGCGGTCAAAGTGGTCCGGCCCGGTTTGCTGGATGATCCGCAGGTCGCAGCCCGCTTCGAGCGGGAGGCGCAGGTCCTGCGTTCGGTGGCCGACACCCACATCAGCCGCTTCCTCGACGCCGACATCTCGGGGACCCCGGCATGGCTGGCCACCGAGTACATCCCGGGGCCGAACCTGCGTGACGCGGTCGCGATCTGGGGCCCGCTCAAGCAGCAGGCCTGGTGGGAACTCGCCCGGGGCCTGGCGCAGGCACTGGCCGTCCTGGAGATCCACGGCATCGCGCACCGTGACATCAAACCGGCCAACGTCATCATGGCCGAGCGCGGCCCGGTCCTCATCGATTTCGGCATCGCGCACCGCGACGACGCCACCTCGTTGACCGCCACCGGCATTGTGACTGGGAGCCCGGCGTGGCTGTCGCCGGAGCAGGTGGCCCTCGAGGAGCTCACTGCCGCCAGCGACGTGTTCTCCCTGGGGTCCCTGCTGGGCTTCGCCGCGACCGGACGCCCGCCCTTCGGCCAGGGGGCGACGGTGGCGGTCCTGATGAACATCCAGCGGGGAGAACCGGATCTGGCCGGGATCGACCCGGCGCGCACGGCGCTGCTGCGGCGCATGCTCGAGAAGGACCCCCGCCGGCGACCCAGTGCGCGCGAGGTTCTGCAGTTGGCTCGCGACGCGCACTACGCCGACGACGCAACCGCCGCAATGCAGGCGCCGACCAGCGACACGACCCAGCCGGTGCGAGTCCGGCCGAAGTCCCGGCGATCCCCGCGCAGCCGGTCGTGGCGCCGGCCGGCCGCCGTGCTCGCCGCCGGGGTTCTCGCCCTGGCCGTGGGCTACCTGGGGATCAACGCGGTGCAGGACGACCCGGGCAAGCCTGCCAAGCAGAGCCAGTCGCCGGAGCCGACTACGGTGCAGTCAGCACCGGGCAACCCCGGCTCCGACCAGTTGCGATCGGGCAACTGGCTGTTGTCCCAGTACTCGATCTCCCAGGACCGGGGGAAGCTGGTCATCAACGGCACGGTCGTCAACTCCGGACCGAAGGCGGCCAGCACGGACCTCACCGTGTACTACTACGTCGGCGGCGAGGCGGTCGCGGTCGCAACCGGGAGCACCGGCAAGGTCGCCCCCGGCGCCAGCACCAGCGTGACCCTCACCAGCGACGATGCCTGGCAGCCGGGCAACCCGGTGCTGGTGGTCGAGGCGTCGTAACCGCGGCGGTGTGCTGTCAGCCAGGCGCCGGGCTACGGCGCTTGCTCAGCCAGCGTGCGACCAGCCAGCCGAACGCCACCAGGGCGACGAGGACCAGAACCGGGGCGAGGATCGCCGCGAAGGCCAGCAATGCGGAGGTGACGTCCTCCACCGTGCTGACCACCGGCGCCCCTGCCCCGGCGGTGCCGGCGTTGATCACCGGGCGGACCGCCGCCTTCGTGCCGTGCACCGTCCCGGCCGTCACGAGGCCGGCGATCAGGGAGACCGCCGGCGGGATGTCCGTGCCGAGACTGGTGCTGGCCGCGAACAGCACCGCGCCGGCCGCTGGGCGCACCAC
>DAOMFH010000365.1:0-2657 GCA_035429705.1 Actinomycetota bacterium | reverse complement strand
GCGTGACCCTGCTGATGGGCGGCGGGCCGGCCTCCATCTACGCCCCGCGCGCGTATTCGGCGTTCCAGGAGTTCCACGCGGAGTTCAACAGCGAGCAGTGACTGGGGACAACCCAGTCCACCTTCCACAGATCGGGCTTCACCGGCCCCGCGGCCCAGCCGGTGGCGCGATGCTCGCAGGTATGCACAACTCGTTGACTCTGGCCGGTCTGCTCGCAACGGAGGTCGCGCTGGCGACCGATCTGGAGGGGGTGACCGTCGCGCGCTTCCGGCTCGTGGTGCACTCCCGGCGCTGGGACCGGACCGGCAACTGCTGGGTCAACTCGCCACCGACCGTGGTCACCGTCGCCTGCTCCCGGCGCCTCGCCGAGAACGCGGCGGCGAGCCTGCGCCGCGGCGACCCGGTGGTGGTGGCCGGGCGGCTGCGGGTGCACCGGTCGGTGCGCGACCAGCGCCGCAGTCAGCTGGAGATCGAGGCGTGGACAGTCGGCCCCGACCTCGCCCGCACCACCGCCAGTGCCGTGCGTGGGGCGGAAGCGGCCTGAGTCGTCAGTAGACGGCAACGCGGGGCGGCCCGCCGCGGGATTGCGTGACTGGTGCGCGAGTGACGACTGGCGTCCTTCCTGCGGTATGGCGCGGTCGCGTCCTCAGGTTGCGACGTCCGCCGCGGCTCTTGGTGAGGATCCGACACGTGACGTGCGACTTCTTCACCAGAAGCCGCAGCGGGGGACCGGCGGTGTTGCCCGAGGGGAGGTCGTCGACGCGGCGCTTGAGTCTGGTCCGCGGCGTCTGTTGGGCACGGTGGCAACCGCTCTGCGGCTGACTGCGGCGCTGCCGTGCGCGTCGGACGCTGATGATCCGGCTGGTGGGCGCGGTCTGCGGATCGGTGAGAACGGGGAGAGCGCCCCGGTCCTGGAGTGGGGCGAGAAGACCAAGGGTGCGGGTCGCGGACGGCGGCGTCCTCCGGCGGCCGGCGGGTCCGGGCCCGGCGGCACGCCACCGGTCAAACCGCCCGCCAGTGACGGTGCAGCGGAGGAGCCACCCGAATTCGGGAAGCCCATTGATCTCGAAGTGGACCCGAACCTGGTCCTGGCTCGCCCTCCCGCCGCGATGACGTTCGAGCAGGCGATGCAGGAGTCCATCCCGGAGGACTTCGCACTTCCCTCGGAACGCAGACTCGCCCAGTGGCTACGCGACGGGTTCGGGCTGACGGTCATGCGCGTTCGGAACGACGAATCCAAGAAGAGCCCCGATGCGGTCGTGCCGACGGGGGCATGGATCGGCACTGTCGACTTCAAAGAACTGACTACCCTGAATTCGCTGCGCAGCGAAATCGCTGAGGGTTCGCTTCAGTCCTCACGCATGGTGATCGACATGGTCGGAGACGAGGTCACCCAAGCACAACTGGCCGAGCACATTCGATTGGGGATCTGGGGCGCCCCGTCCCAGGTCACCGAAGTCATTGTTCGTCATCGAGGCCTGGTTCTACACTGGAAGTTGCCGTGAGAGGGGACGCATCGTGCAGTTGGAGATACTGGGAGCGAACAGTGTCGCGTTCAGTGACCTTGTCGCCGCGGTCTCGGACGCGATTGGCTGCCCGGTGGATTCAGCCAACGAGTATGCGGCGCACTTCACGGCTCCAGACGGCACCTCAATCGGAGTCATGCCAGCGCGCGCCGGGTCAGGCCCTGCGATCATGTATCTGCTTGGTCCGTCCGATGAGAGACTCGCGCGTATTGTGACGGCATCACTGGCCCAGACCCACAGTTGGACCGTGGTACCGGCGGCCGGCAGCAATGCCGCGGCCTGACCACCCGCTTCTCCCGCTGACTCACACCTCCTGACAGACGCAACAGTCCCCGTCCGCCCCGGTGGCGGCCAGCATCACTGCGTCCCTCCGATCCTGGAGGTCATCCCGTCATGCCCAAACACCAACACCAGCACCAACGCTCACTGACCCCGCGTTCCAGTCATCCGGCGCGGACGATGACGGAACCGGAGGGCAGCGGCCCCCGCGACACCCGATGTGGCCGACAAAGGCGACGCCCACGATCTTGATGCGAAGCGCAATCTGCGCCGCGAGGCCCAGAACCTTTGTGCCCGGTTGAAGGAGGCAGAAAGGAAGGTTCGTCGCGTCGACATGATCGAAGAATCCCAGAAGACCGAGGCGTACAAGCAGGCCGAGGCGCGCAGAAACACCAGCAGCTCGAACAGGGCGCGTTGAAAGCGCGGGTGGCCGCTGCGAAGAACACCCTGACCCGAACCTGCTTGTCGGCTCCTCCGTCGCGGAGATTGAGGCGCATGCCGGCAAGTTGCTCGCGTTCCGGGGCCAGACGCGCCCACCAGGCTTCGGAGCCGGCGACCGGGGCGTGGCCCCACAGTCCATCGATGCATTGAACCGGCAACTCGCGGACGCGCTGCGGCCGGGGATGTGGCCACGTCGGTGCGGCCGATGCGACCACTCATGACCACGAAGTAGGAGGCCATCCCCGGCAATTCCGGTATCAGCGCAACCGGCAGCCTTCCGAACCACCACGGTCGTGGCCACCCCGCTGCTGTCCGCCTCCGGCAGGCCCGTCACCTCGATAGTGTTCGACCTCCGGCAGGCCGGTCACCTCGATAGCGTTCGACCTGCGCCAGGCATCCTGGCCGGCGGCT
>DAOMFH010000364.1:0-2670 GCA_035429705.1 Actinomycetota bacterium | reverse complement strand
CCTTCACCAACCCGACGGTGAACTCCTACCACCGCCTGGTGCCCGGCTACGAGGCTCCGGTCAACCTGGTCTACTCGCAGCGCAACCGCTCGGCATGCATCCGCATCCCGATCACCGGGAACAACCCCAAGGCCAAGCGCATCGAGTTCCGCGTGCCGGACCCGTCCAGCAACCCGTACCTGGCGTTCTCCGCGATGCTGATGGCCGGCCTCGACGGCATCAAGAACAAGATCGAGCCGATCGAGCCGATCGACAAAGACCTGTACGAGTTGCCGCCGGACGAGGCCCACAGCATCCCGCAGTTGCCCGGCACCCTGCCGGAGGTGCTCGACGAGCTGGAAGCCGACCACGACTTCCTGACCGAGGGCAACGTCTTCACCGACGACCTCATCGACACGTGGATCCACTACAAGCGGGTCAACGAGGTGGACCCCATCCGCCTGCGCCCGCACCCCCACGAGTTCGAGCTCTACTACGACATCTAGGCCTTACCGGCCAACGAACCGGCTCCTGACCTGCGGAAATGCAGAATCAGGGGCCGGTTTGTTTCACTCTAGTCCGCAAAGAGTCCGCAAGACGACCGTTACGGACCAACGACGACCGCTCACGACAGGCAGTCCCCCGAGGTAGCGCTGTTTGCACAATAGGCGTACAGTGGTCGCATGACCGCGACACCCGAAGCCACCCGCCGCAAGGAAGCCCGCCTTGCGATGCGCCTTACGCCGGCCCAGGACGCCCTAATCCGGGACGCTGCTGCCGTCACCGGGCAGTCGCTGACGGAGTTCGTGACCACCGCTGCCGTCACACGCGCCGAGGACACTCTCGCCGACCGACGAGTGTTCCGGCTCGACGACGCCGCGTGGACCGAGTTCACCGCGATCCTCGATCGCCCGGCCAAGCGCATCCCTGAACTGGCGAAGCTGCTCAACGAGCCAGCCCCCTGGGACAAGTGAATCCTCAGCAGCCGCGCCCAATCGAGGCGACCGACAACACCGCCGACTTCGCCTCAGGCGAAGAATCACTCGACCGCTACCTCGCAGATCGAGCCCTCACCAACCACCTTGCCGACCTCGGCCGCTGCTACGTCTGCGTGGACGCCGAGACCGGCAAGGTTCTCGGGTACTACACGCTTTCGGCTGTCGCGGTCGAGCACTCCGAGCTGCCGGGCAAGGTGCGACGCAACGCACCCAACCCCGTCCCTGCGGTGTTGATGGGACGCCTTGCCATCGACACCAAGGCACAGGGCTCTGGACTTGGTCGTTTCCTCGTGCGCGATGCCATCCTGTCCACGCTGGCCGCCGCCGACCGCATCGGCGTGCGTATCCTGCTCGTCCACGCGCTGCACGAGCAGGCGGCAACGTTCTACGAGAAGCTCGGATTCAATCGCTCCCCCACAGACCCACTGCACCTCTACCTGCTGTTGGCCGACGCCCGGAAGTCACTCGGCTGACTGAACCGCCTCGGCCCGCGCCTGCATGACCGCGTCGATGGCGGTGCGGGTGGACTCGTCGGAGTCGGGCCACAGGTGGGCGTAGGTGTCGAGCGTGGTCTTGGCCGAGGCGTGTCGCAGCCTCGCCTGGACGACCTTCACGTCTGCGCCGCTGGCGATGAGCATGCTGGCGAGGTAGTGCCGCAGGTCATGGTTGTGCCGACATCGGCACAACCACGATTATGCCGACCTCTTCGTTATGCCGACCTGTGTGAGAGCCCTTGTGGAGCGGGCTGGGAGCTGGGTTGAGGTCGGCATAACGAAAGGTTCTGAGCGGTCGGTTGCTTCTTCCTTGTGAAGGGAAGGAGGCACCATGCCCAGACCAACGAGCAGGGTGAGCGGAGTGGTGATGACGGGGCCGTTGGCTGCGTACCAGGCCGCGTATGTGGCGGAGTTGAGGAGGCTTGGCTACACATCGCGCAGCGCGGTGAATGAGTCGCGACAGGTGGCGCGCCTGAGTGTGTGGATGGACCACTCGGGGCTGACCGCGGCAGAACTGAGTGGTGGTCGGATCGAGGAGTTCCTGTCCTACCAGCGCGGCACGGGGCGATTCCGGGCGCAGTGGTCACGTGCGGGTCTGCGCTGTTTGCAGGATGTGCTGCGGGACCTGGCAGTGGTCGGCGACGAGCCGCAGTCGCAGGCCTCGCCGCGCGAGGCTCTGTTGGGACGGTTCGAACGCTACGAGTTGGCCGAACGCGGCTTGGCGGCCGGCACGGTCAGGGGGTATGTCGCACATGCGGGCCGGTTCTTGGACGGCCTCGGGCAGATCGCCCTGGCCGACGTCACGGCCGCTGAGGTGATCGCCGCTGTCTTGCGCGAGTCCGCGGCGGTGTCGGTGAGCGCCACGCAGAACTTCGTGGCGGGGCTGCGGGCGTTCCTACGGTTCTGCTTCATCGAGGGGTGCGTGCCTGGGGACCTCTCGCAGGCTGCGCTGCCGGTGACCGGCCGGCGCCGTTCCTCGCTGCCGCGGGGGATCAGCAAGGCTGATGCCAAGTCGCTGTTGGCCAGTTGTGACCGCCGTTTTGCGATCGGTCGACGCGACTACGCGGTGCTGGTCACGCTCCTACGGTTGGGGTTGCGGCGCGGTGAGGTGGCCGCGCTGCGGCTTGAGGACATCGACTGGCGCAACGGCGAGCTGGTCGTGCGGGGTAAGGGATCGCGGCTGGATCGACTGCCGCTGC
>DAOMFH010000363.1:0-2678 GCA_035429705.1 Actinomycetota bacterium | reverse complement strand
GTTTGCCGTTGACCCGGGCCCCGATCGTTCGGTGGCCGACCTCGGTGTGCACCGAATACGCGAAGTCCACCGGGGTGGACCCGACCGGCAGGGAGATGACGTCCCCTTTCGGGGTGAACACGAACAGTTCACCCTTGCCCAACTCGTAGCGCAGGCTGTCGAGGAACTCATCGGGGTCCTCGGTCTCGCGCTGCCACTCCAGCAGTTGCCGCAGCCATGCGAACTCGTCGGGGCCGTCGTCCATGCCGCTGCGGCCCTGCTTGTAGCGCCAGTGGGCGGCCACCCCGTACTCGGCCTGCTGGTGCATCTCCTGCGTGCGGATCTGCACCTCCACGGGTTTGCCGTCCAGCCCGATCACGGTGGTGTGCAGGGAACGATAGACCCCGTACCGGGGACTGGCGATGTAGTCCTTGAACCTGCCCGGGACCGGGTTCCAGCGGGCGTGCAGCAGCCCGAGCACGCCGTAGCAGTCGGAGATCGACTCCACGAGGACTCGAACCCCCACCAGGTCGTAGATGTCCGCGAAGTCGCGTCCGCGCACGATCATCTTCTGATAGACGCTGTAGTAGTGCTTGGGCCGGCCGTTGACCATCGCGCGAATCCGGTTGCTGTGCAACTCCTCGTCGATCTCTGCGATGACCCGGCCCAGGTATTCCTCCCGGGAAGGGGCCCGCTGCCCGACCAGCCGCACGATCTCGTCGTACATCTTCGGGTAGAGGGTCGCGAAGGCCAGATCCTCCAGTTCCCACTTGATGGTGTTCATACCCAGCCGGTGGGCCAGCGGGGCGTAGATCTCCAGCGTCTCGCGGGCCTTCTGTTCCTGCTTGGCCTCGGACATCCACTGGATCGTGCGCATGTTGTGCAGCCGGTCCGCGAGTTTGATGACCAGGACCCGGATGTCGCGGGCCATCGCCACGACCATCTTGCGGACCGTCTCCGCCGCTGAGGCCTCCCCGTACCGGACCTTGTCCAGTTTCGTCACCCCGTCGACCAAGCGGGCCACCTCGTCGCCGAAGTCCTCCCGCAAGCGCTCCAGCGAGTATCCGGTGTCCTCCACCGTGTCGTGCAGCAGAGCGGCAGCCAGAGTCGTGGGTGTCATGCCCAGCTCGGCCAGGATCGTGGCGACCGCCAGCGGGTGGGTGATGTAGGGATCGCCGCTGCGTCGCTTCTGATCCGCGTGCAGGTAGGCGGCCATCACATACGCCCGCTCAAGGACCTGCCGGTTCGCCTTGGGGTGGAACTGCCGCAGGGTTCGCAGCAGCGGCTCGATTTCCGGGATGGTGCTGCGACTGCTACCGGTCAGCCTCGACAGCAGTTGCCGGCGCCGGGGCACCTCGCGCACAAGGCTCGCCGGAGTCGGCGCCGACTGCTCCTCGGCGTCCGAGGTCCGGACCGAATCATGCGACACCAAACCACCGCCTTGCCCTATGCAGTGATTTTACGGACTACTTGGCGCAATACCCAACCACCGGGTCCGGCACGGTCGCGTCAATGCCGGCGTTTCGCCCTCGACTGCCGCTTGGGCTGGGCTCGCGTGCTCGTGTCGCGGTTCTGGCGATGCGGCCGTTCGACCGCTGGAGCCACGCCACCGGTGGCGGAGACTGTTGCCGCGACCTGCGCCTGCTCGCCTGCCGTCGGAGCGGACTCACCCCGGGCCGAGCGACGCTTGAGCACGCGTGCCTGCAAGGCCTTCATGGCCGGTTCCCGTTCCTTGATCTCACACAGAATCGGCGTGGCCACGAAGATCGACGACCACGTGCCCACCGCCGTACCGATGAACAGCACCAGGGCCAGGTCCTTCAGCGCCCCCGCCCCCAGCAGGAAGGCGCCCACGAACAGGATGGACGCAACGGGCAGCAGGGCCACCACGCTGGTGTTGATGGAGCGGATGATGGTCTGGTTGAGGGCAAGATTCGCCAGTTCGCTGTAGGTGTACCGACTCTGGCCGGTGACCCCCTGGGTGTTCTCCTTGACCTTGTCGAAGACGACCACCGTGTCGTACAGCGAATAGCCCAGAATCGTGAGCAAGCCGATGACCGTCGCCGGGGTCACCTCGAAACCGACCAGCGCGTAGATGCCGGTGGTGATGATGATGTCGTGCACAAGGGCGGTGAGAGCCGCAACCGCCATCTGCCACTGGAAGTACAAGGTGAGGAAGACGGCCAGCAGGCCGAGGAAGACCACGAGTGCGGTGAATGCCGAGCGGGTGATCTCCCCGCCCCAGGTGGGTCCCACATCGCGGCTGGACACCTGTTCGGCATCGACCCCGCAGGCCTTGGCCAGGGCATCGACCACCTGGCGCGCCTGTTCCGGAGGCACGGACGGGGTCTGGGCCCGGATGTTCTGCGCACCGATCTCGGTGACCGCGGCAACCTCGACCCCGGCACTGCCAATGGCATCACGCGCATCCTGGATGCTGCAGGTGGTGCTCGACACGTAGAACTCGGCACCACCCTTGAACTCGATCCCCAGGTTCAGCCCGCGGACCAGCACCCCGGCCACCGCCAGCGTGAGCAGCACCGCCGAAACGTAGTACCACCGCCTGCGCCGCCCCACGATGTCGAAGGAGATCTCACCGCGATACAGCTTCCCGCCGAAGCTTCCGAGCCGGGACATCAGACCTCCACCTTGTCCGACTTGCGGGCCGTCGTCTGCCCGGGGGTTGTCTTGACGCCCAG
>DAOMFH010000362.1:0-2678 GCA_035429705.1 Actinomycetota bacterium | reverse complement strand
GCGTTGGCCCTGGTCGCGCTGGCCCTGGGAGCGCCGGCCGTCGCGCTGGTCCGAGTTGCGGGGCGGCGCGGGAGTGGCGGGCTTCAGGCGGCCGGTCGCATCGCGGGGTATGCCCAGTCCGGTGAACACGTGGTCGGAGGTCGAGTAGGTCTCGATGGGTTCGGCGAAGGGAAGGCCCAGGGCCTTGTCGATCAACTTCCAGCGGTGCAGGTCGTCCCAGTCGACCAGGGTCACGGCCACGCCGTCAGCCCCCGCCCGTCCGGTCCGGCCGATCCTGTGCAGATACGTCTTCTCGTCGTCGGGACAGGTGTAGTTGATGACGTGGGTGACGTTCTCCACGTCGATGCCCCGCGCCGCGACATCGGTGGCGACCAGTACGTCGATGGTTCCGTCGCGGAACTGCTGCAGCGCCTTCTCCCGGGCAGGCTGCCCGAGATCACCGTGCACGGCCCCGGCCAGGAATCCGCGCTCGATCAGGTCGTCGGTGAGTTTCTGGGCCGCCCGCTTGGTCTTGCAGAAGATCATGGTGCGGCCACGCCCGTCCGCCCGCAGGATGCGGCCGATCAGTTCGGGCTTGTCCAGGGCGTGCGCCCGCCAGACGTGCTGCTCGATGGTCTCCACGACGGACGTGTCGTCGCCCGGTTCCGTGGCCCGGATGTGGGTGGGCTGGCTCATGTACCGCCTGGCCAGGTTCAGGATCTGCCCCGGCATCGTGGCCGAGAAGAGCATCGTCTGGCGCACGGCGGGCACCTTCGAGACGAGTTTCTCGACATCGGGCAGGAAGCCCATGTCCAGCATCTCGTCGGCCTCGTCGAGCACCAGAGACGTGATCTCGGACAGGTTCAGCAGTCGTTGGCCCTGCAGGTCGATGAGCCGCCCGGGGGTGCCGACGACCACGTCGACCCCTTTCTTGAGCGCCTCGATCTGCGGCTCGTAGGCCTTGCCCCCGTAGATCGCGAGGACCCGGGCCCCGGCGATCTTGCCGGCCTCCTCGATGTCCTCGGCGACCTGCATGCACAGTTCCCTCGTGGGGACGATGACCAGGGCCTGTGGCGCGGCGCCGCCGGGCTTGAGCCGCTCGAGCAGCGGGATGCCGAAGGCGAGGGTCTTGCCCGTGCCGGTCTTGGCCTGGCCGATGACGTCGTGTCCGTCGAGCGCCAGGGGCAAGGCGAGTTGCTGAATGCGGAAGGGGTGGGTGATCCCCTTCTCGGCCAGGGATGCGACGGTCTCCGGGCGCACTCCGAGGTCTAGGAAACTTGGATCGTTCAGGATGTTCTCCACATGTAGTCGACTCGATTGTCCCATGTGCGGGTGCAATGGCGGCGACCGGACACGGGAGTAGCCTGGGATTCGTGGCGGACACTCGGCAACAGGCGACGATCGATCTACTGGGCGTGCTCGCGTACGGCGAGTTGCAGGCGTTCGAGAGGTTGTCGCAGGACGCCCTTCTGGCGCCGGATCTCGCGGGCAGGGAAGCGGTGACCGAGATGGCCATCGGTGAGTACGGCCACTACAAGATCCTGGCGGAGGGGCTACGGGCCCGCGGCGCCGATCCGGCGGCGGCCATGCGGCCGTTCGCCGACCCGATCGACAACTACCATCGGTCCACCTCGCCCTCCGATTACCCGGAGGCATTGGTCAAGATCTATGTGGGAGACGGGATCGGGGCGGACTTCTACCGCGAGGTGGGCGAGTTCGTCGACGAGAGCACCCGCGAACTCGTCGACGAGGTCTGCGCGGACCTCGGACACTCCAGTTTCGTGGTTCCGACGGTGCGGGAGATGATCTCGCGGGACGCGCGGCTGGCCAGCCGGCTTTCCCTGTGGGGCAGGCGACTGGTGGGCGAGGCGTTGTCCCAATCGCAACGGGTCGCGGCCGAGCGGGAGGCCATGGGTGAGTTGCTCGTGGGCAGCACGGATCTTGCCGAACTGGGTCGGATGTTCGCCCGGCTCACCGATGCGCATGCGGCCAGGATGCGGGAACTGGGGCTGAACGCCTGAAGCGGACGCGTCCACCGCGCCTTCGCGTCGAAGACGTCGGGTCAGTCGGCGCCGAAGCCGACGCGCCTGGCCTCCGGCGGGCCGATCTCCACGTAACTGCAGGAGGTGGCCGGGACCATCACCTGCCTGCCGCGGACGTCGGTCAGCAGGATGACGCCGTCATCGGCCACGGCCTGCTCAACGATCGCGCGGATCGCGTCGGCGGTCTCGGACACCTCCAAGGTGATCTCACGCGGTGAGTACTGCACGCCGATCTTGACCTCGAGGGGGTTCTTCGCTGCTGCCTTTGCCACAGCAAGAGCCTACGTCAGCCGGGCCGGAGATCCGGGTCCGCGGGACCCGCGTTCGCGCACAGCCGACGAATCCATCGTGACCCAACTGGGACTGGTCAGTGCTTGCCGGGCGACTTGGGGAAGCCGGACACTCCGCGCCACGCCAGCACCGCCATGATCTGGGAGGCCTGGTCCCGTGAGATGCGACCCTGCTGACGCAGCCAGTAGCGGGCCGCGGTCTGGGCCAAGCCGGTCAACCCGCTCGCAACCAGCATGGCCTGGTCCTCGGGCAGCCCGGTGTCCGCGGCGATGACATGGCTGATCGCGGTGGCGGTGCGGGTGTCCGTCCCCTCCACGATCGCGGCCACGGCGGGTTCGCTGGTGAGGTCGCTTTCGAAGATGAGCC
>DAOMFH010000361.1:0-2682 GCA_035429705.1 Actinomycetota bacterium | reverse complement strand
CCGTCCGGGGTAGGAGCCGGATCTCCCCCGCGTGATGGCCGGTTCCCGCTCCGATGGCCTCGGGCAGCGGATCATCGGAGCGGAAACAGGGCAGTGGCAGCCGGGCCTGACAGGATTCTTGCCCGGCCGCGGCAGCGCCTCACATCACAGCGGCGGGTCGGCCTGTGACCGCCTGCTGCTGTGCACCACATCGGCGGTGAACAGCACCAGGGCCAGCCACACCAGAGCGAACCCCGCCCAGCGCCCCGGCGGCATGTGTTCGGCGAACACGGTCACCCCCAGCAGGAACTGGATCACCGGGGCCAGGTACTGCAGGACCCCCAGCACCACCAAGGGCAGGCGGATCGCGGCCGCACCGAACAGCAGCAAGGGCACGGTGGTGGCGATGCCGGAGGTCATCAGCATCAGCGAGTTGGCGGGGTCCGCGCCGAACGTGAGGTGTCCGGAGGACGCCAGCAGGAGCAGGTAGCCGAGCGCGAATGGCGCCTGGAATGCCGTCTCCACAGTCAGCGCCGGGACCGCCGGAACACCGGCCTGCTTGCGGGCCAGACCGTAGAGACCGAAGGAGAACGCCAGGATCAGCGCGATCCACGGGGGCCGTCCGTAGGAGAACGTCAGGACCGCCACCGCGAAACCGGCGATCCCGACGGCGATCCACTGCAATCGGCGCAACGTCTCGCCGAGCACGAGCACGCCCAGCGCGACGGAGACCAGCGGGTTGATGAAGTAGCCCAGCGACGCCTCCACGACGTACCCGTTGTTGACCGCCCAGATGTAGGTGCCCCAGTTGACCGAGACGAGGGCCGCCGCCCCCAGCAGCAGCCGGCGGGTACGGGCGTCGCCGAGTGCCGCGCGCACCTGTGGCCAGGTGCGCAGGATCCCGTTGATGACCAGGAGGAACGCGAAACTCCATGCCATCCGGTGGGCGAGGATCTCCCAGGGCGACGCCGGTTCGAGCAAGGGCCAGTAGAGCGGGAACAGCCCCCACAGCACATACGCGCCGATGCCGTAGGACAGGCCGGCGCGGTCACCTTTCAGGCGACGGTCCAGGGATCCGGTCCGGTCAGCAACTGGTGCAGGTCAGCATCCGTCGACCGGTCACCGACCTGGGCGCGCACGCCGTCGTCGTACGTGGGTCGGCTCACCTGCCGGAAGATCCCGATCGGGGTGTGGTCCAACTCCCGCCCGGACAGGCGTGACAGTGCGAATGCCTGCTCCAGATCCGTGGGGTCGTGAACCACCGGTTCGCCCTCGCGTGCTACCTGCAGACGGCCCGCGGCGTCGCGCACCACCCGCCGGTCGCCGAACACGATCGGCTCACCGGCGACCAGCCGGATCAGGGCCTCATCGCGGGTCTCCGGGCGCTTGAGCAGGTCGAAGGCGCCGTCGTTGAAGATGTTGCAGTTCTGGTAGATCTCCACCAGGGAGGTGCCGCGGTGCTCGGCGGCCGCACGCAGCACCTCCACCAGGTGTGCCCGGTCCGAGTCGATCGTGCGGGCCACGAACGTGGCCTCGGCGCCGAGGGCCAGTGAGACGGGGTTGAACGGCCGGTCCACTGAGCCCACGGGGGTGGACTTGGTGACCTTGCCGGACTCGGAGGTGGGGGAGTACTGGCCCTTGGTCAGCCCGTAGATGCGGTTGTTGAACAGCAGGATCGTCAGGTTGACGTTGCGGCGCAGGGCGTGGATCAGGTGGTTGCCGCCGATCGACAGGGCGTCGCCGTCGCCGGTCACGACCCAGACGTCGAGGTCCGCGCGGCTCACCGCCAGTCCGGTGGCGATCGCCGGCGCCCGGCCATGGATGGAGTGCAGGCCGTACGTCGACAGGTAGTAGGGGAATCGCGAGGAGCACCCGATCCCGGAGACGAACACGATGTCCTCAGGTGAGCGGCCCAGTTCCGGCAGGAACGACTGAACCGCGGCGAGGATGGCGTAGTCGCCGCAGCCGGGGCACCAGCGCACCTCCTGGTCGGACTTGAAATCCTTAGCTTTGAGGCTGATCTCGGGCATCACAGCTCCTCGAGAATGTCGTTGATGACGTCCTGCATCTGCGGGGCGGTGAACGGAAGCCCCCGGACCTGGTTGAACCCGGCCGCGTCGACCAGGAACCGGCCACGCAGCAGCAGCGCGAGCTGACCGAGGTTCATCTCCGGCACCAGCACCTTGCGGTAGGAACGCAGCACCTCGCCGGTGTTGCGCGGCATCGGACTGAGGTGGCGCAGATGCGCCTGGGCGACTTTGCGGCCCTGTTTGCGGACGCGGCGCACGCCGGCGGTGATCGGGCCGTAGGTGGATCCCCAGCCGATCACCAGCAGGTCGGCATCCCCATCGGGATCATCGACCTCGAGGTCGGGCACGTCGATGCCGTCGATCTTGGCCTGTCGCAGTCTGACCATCGTGTCGTGGTTGTCCGGGTCGTAGGAGATGTGGCCGGTACGGTCGGCCTTCTCGATCCCGCCGACCCGGTGGGCGAGGCCGGGGGTGCCGGGCACCGCCCACGGCCGGGCGAGCGTGTGCGGGTCCCGCAGGAAGGGCAGGAATTGCCCGTCTTCGCCGTTCGGTCCGGTTGCGAAAGCAGGGTCGATGGCCGGCAGGTCGGCCAGATCCGGGATCGCCCAGGGTTCCTGCCCGTTGCCCAGGTAGCCGTCGGACAGCAGCAGCACCGGGGTCCGGTACGTGATCG